>DASZXM010000280.1:0-9888 GCA_035546415.1 Pseudonocardiaceae bacterium | reverse complement strand
CACCCCGACCGCGAGGCGGACGTCACCCGGCGGCTGCCCACGCGGCTGCACGCTCCGGTGCGGTTTCTGCTCTCGGCCGAGATCTCCACGATCTACAAGCGCGACGACCGCACCCGCAAGGTGCACCACCTGTGCCACCTGCCGGATTTCGCCGCCATGGACGCGTTCACGAAGAAGCTCGCCACGATCGGCAATCTCGGGTCCGACGGTCGCCCCATTCTCGGTCTCGATTCCCGTGACCTGTTGGAGATCACGTTGGAGTCCGGTGACGGCGCCTACCTCGTGCCGGCGCACGTGTGGACTCCGTGGTTCGCCGCGCTCGGTTCGAAGTCCGGGTTCGACGCGATCGCCGACTGCTACGCCGATCTCGCCGACCACATCTTCGCCATCGAGACCGGGCTGTCCAGCAACCCGGAGATGAACTGGCAGGTGGGCAGCCTCGACCGCTACCGCCTGACCAGCAACTCCGACGCCCACTCGCCGCCGGCCTTGGGTCGCAACGCCACGCTGCTGGACACCGAACTGGGGTACGCCCAGGTGCGCGACGCACTGCGGACCGGCGTCGGCTACGTCGGCACCGTCGACATGTTCCCCGAGGAGGGCAAGTACCACCACGACGGGCACCGCAAGTGCGGTGTCCGCATGACGCCCGCGGAAACCAAGGCGAACCAAGGGATCTGTCCGGAGTGCCAGAAGCCGTTGACGGTCGGCGTGCTGCACCGGATCGCCGAGTTGGCCGACCGGCCGGCCGGCCACCGCCCGGACACGGCGGGCGAGTTCCTCAGCATCGTGCCGCTACCGGAGATCATGGGCGAGATCCTCGGTGTCGGCCCGAAGAGCAAGGCCGTGCAGGCCGCCGTGGACAACGTCGTGACCACGCTCGGCCCGGAACTCGCCGTGCTGCACGAACTTCCGCTCGACGAGATCGACCGCGCCCGGTCCCCGCTGCTCACCGAGGCCGTGACGCGCCTGCGCACCGGTCGGGTGCACCGCGAGCCGGGGTACGACGGCGAGTACGGCGTCATCTCCCTGTTCGAACCGGGCGAGCTGGCCGCGTCCGCGATGGGCCTGTTCGACGTGGCCCCGGCTGCGCAAGCCAAGGCCGCGAAAGCCAAGGCGGCACCGCGTGTTCCTGCCCCGCCGCGGGCCGAGCCGGAGCAGCCGACCGCGACACCCGTGGCGCACACCGGGCTCGACCCGGACCAGCAAGCCGCCGCCGACCGCACCACGGGCCCGCTGCTCATCGTCGCCGGCCCGGGCACCGGCAAGACCCGCACGCTCACCCACCGCCTGGCGAAGATCGTGCTGGAAGAGGGCGTTCCGGCCGCCAACTGCCTGGCGATCACGTTCACCAGACGCGCCTGCGAGGAGATGCGGGAGCGGCTCGTCGGGCTGCTCGGCGAGCGGGCTGCCGACCTGACCGTGGCGACGTTCCACGGCCTGGGCCTCGACCTGCTCCGCGAACGCCCGCACGACGCCGGCCTGCCCGACGACTTCACGGTCGCCGACGAGGCCGCCCGCACCGCCGTCCTGCGCGACCTGCTCCCGGACGCCACCGCGAACGAGCTCCGCAAGGCGATGGAAGCGGTGTCCACGGCCAAACGGACCGCGGCCGCCCGGGAGGCCGCAGCCGAGCACGCCACCCGCGACGACCTGGCCACCCGCGACGACCTGGCCGACCGCCACTACCACCTCACCAACGACGACCTGGCCGACCGCTACGACAAGGCCCTGCACGCCGCCGGTCTCGTCGATTTCGACGACCTGCTGGTGCTGCCGGTCCGGATGCTCGCCGGCGACGCGACGATCACCGCCGCGCTGCGCGACCGGTTCCGCCACGTGTGCGTCGACGAGTACCAGGACGTCGACGAACTCCAGTACCGCCTGTTGCGCCTGCTCTGCCCGCCGGACGGCAACCTGTGCGCCATCGGCGACCCGGACCAGGCGATCTACGCGTTCCGCGGCGCCGACGTCGGCTTCTTCCTGCGGTTCCAGGAGGACTACCCGACCGCCGCCACCGTGTCACTGACCCGCAACTACCGGTCCAGCCCGGCGATCGTGGCGAGCGCGCTCGCCGCTGTCCGCCCGACGAGCCTCGTCCCGGACCGCGCGCTGCACGCCATGCGCGACCGGGACGGCGACGCCGCCCGGATCACCCTCAAGTCCACTTCGGACGCTGATGCCGAGGCGCGGTTCGTCGTGCAGACGATCGAGGAACTGCTCGGCGGGTCGGGGTTCCACGCGCGTGACTCGGGCCGCGTGGACTCCGACGGCGTCACCGGCGGCCTGAGCTTCGACGACATCGCCGTCCTCTACCGCACCGGCAGCCAGGCGCGGCCGCTGATGTCGGCGCTGGCCAAGGAGGGCCTGCCGTTCCAGCGCCGCTCGCACGACCGGCTGCGCGACCATCCGGGCGTCCGGGCGCTGCTGCCGTACCTGCGGATCGTCGACGAGCCGTCCACGGCCGGCCTGATCCGCACGGCAGGCCAGCACGCGATCGCCGAACTGGGCAGCGAGGCGGAGGAGGAGATCCGCGCCGCCCTGGAGCTGCTGAACCCGCTGGCGTCCCGGTACGACCCGGCCGGGCTGCTCGCCGAGTTGGCCCTGGGCAGCGAGGTCGACACGTGGGACCCGAGGGCGAACCGCATCTCGCTGCTCACGCTGCACGCCGCGAAGGGCCTGGAGTTCCCGGTGGTGTTCATCGTCGGGTGCGCCGACGGCCTGCTGCCGCTGCGCTGGCCAGGTGCGACCACGACCACGACGACGGACACGGACACCACCGACGAGGAGCGCAGGCTGTTCTTCGTGGGCGTCAGCCGTGCCCAGTCGCACCTGTACCTGAGCTACGCGCGGCGGGACGACCGGCCGGGCCGGGAACGGGACCTGCGGGTGTCACCGTTCCTGTCCGTCTTCGACGACGACCTCGCCGAACGCCGTGTCGAGGCGGCGAAACCGGCCAGGAAACCGGCGCAGCTGCGGCTGCTCTGAGGTCCGGCCCAAGCGCACTAGGACCACGTAGCGATGACGAGCTGCACGACGTCCAGCAGCGCGACCACCAGCACGGCCCGGAACAGCCACCGCCGACCGGCGACGAGCACCACGACGCCCACCCCGGTCAACACCAGCCGCGCCACCGGCTGACCGGACGGTCCCACGGCCAGCACCGCCGAGGCCGCCAGCAACGCAGCGACCGTCACGCCGCGACCGGCCGCCGCGCCGATCCGGTGCGGCAGCCCGCGTATCCCGGTCGCCTCGTCGACGGCGAGGTCGGGCAGCACGTTCGCGAAGTGCGCCCCCGCCCCCAACAGCGCCCCGGCGGCCGGCAGCCACCACGCCACGGGGGCGTGCCCGAGCACCACGAACACCGGCAGCAGTCCGAACGACACCAGGTACGGCACCACGGACACCACGGTCGCCTTCAGACCGAGGTCGTAGGCGAGCGCCGAGCCGACGGCGACCAGATGCAGCACGCCCGGCACGATCCCGACGGCCAACGACAGCGGCACACAGGCCAGCCCCGCCACCCCGGCGGCCGCGGCCACCGGCCGCCGCCCGACGTCCCCGGCGGCCACGGGCTTGTCACCCCGTCCGGCGGCAGTGTCCCGGTCGGCGTCCACGACGTCGTTCAGCCAGCCGATGCACAGCTGGCCGGCCAACACGGCCGTGCCGACGAGCGCCAGCCCACCGGCCGACCGTCCGACAGCGACCCCGAGCAGGACGGCGACGGCCGTCACGGCGGCACAGGCCTCCGGATGACAGGCCCGCACCAGCCCGAGCAGCCGCCTCACCCGGTCAAGTATCCCTCCTGCCGAACGCACCCCCGCGGTTCGCCACAAGCGCACACTGCTCATGTGAGAACGGCGAACGGGGAGTCCGTGCTGTCCCGGGTCGTCCGGATCGTCGAGACGTTCGGTTCGGACACGCCGGCGCTGCGCGTCACCGACATCGCCCGCCGCACCGGACTGCACGTCGCCACCGTGTCCCGGCTGGTGGACGAGCTGGTCCGGCACGGCTGGCTGCACCGCGACCCGGACCGGACGGTGTGCATCGGCGTCCGCATGTGGGAGGTCGCGTCCCGGGCGTCGTCGACGCTGCCGCTGCACGAGGCCGCGCTGCCGTTCATGGCGGACCTGCACGCCGTCATCGGCCACCACGTCCAGCTCGGCGTCCGGCAGGAGCACGAGGTGCTGTTCGTGGAGCGCCTGTCCGCGCCCGGCGCCGTCATCAACTACACGCGCATCGCCGGGCGGCTGCCCCTGCACGCGTCGTCGTCCGGTCTCGTACTGCTCGCCCACGCGCCCGCCGACGTGCAGGAGGCCGTGCTGGGCGAGCCACGCCACCGATACACGCGCAACACCGTCACCGACCCGAAGCGGCTGCGCGTCCTGCTCGCCGACGTCCGCCGCAACGGCTACTCGTTCTGTCCCGGCTTCATCGACGTGGCGGCGACCGGCATCGCGGTTCCGTTGCGCGGCAAGGACAATGCGGTCGTCGCCGCCCTGTCGGCGATCGTGCCGAACGACCGCAACGCGCGGATGCCGATCCCGGCGCTGCGTGCCGCCGCTCGGGGGATCTCGCGGATCATCTCTCAATGAACGAGAACCGGGTGGTGGCGCGTGTTGCCCTGGTCGCATCCTCGGGCGATGACCGAGGTCCCGCTCCGCATCGCCGCCAAGACCGTGGTCGCCGACGGCGTCGTCGCCCTGACGCTGGAGCACCCGGCAGGCGGGCGCCTGCCGGACTGGACGCCCGGCGCGCACGTCGACCTGGTCCTGCCCAACGGCATGACCCGCCAGTACTCGCTGTGCGGCAACCGGTTCGACCCACAGACCTACCGGGTGGCCGTGCTGCGCGAGCCGGACGGCCGTGGCGGGTCGGCCTTCGTGCACGACGAACTGCGGGCCGGGGACACCGTGGCGATCGGCGGGCCCCGCAACCATTTCCGGCTCGTGCCGGCGCGCCGTTACGAGTTCATCGCGGGCGGCATCGGCATCACACCGCTGCTCCCGATGATCGCGCAGGCCACGATGCTGGGCGCCGACTGGCACCTGCGCTACGGCGGCCGGACCCGCACGTCCATGGCGTTCGCCGGCGAACTGGCCGGTGACCGGGTCACGATCGTGCCGCAGGACGAGCAGGGCCTGCTCGACCTGACGCTGCCCGAACCGTCGCCGGACACCAAGGTCTACTGTTGCGGCCCAGCGCCGCTGCTGGCCGCCGTCGAACAGCGGTGCACCGGCTGGCCGGCCGGCATCCTGCGCACCGAGCGGTTCACCCCCAAGGTCCACAGTGGCCGGACGACCGCGTTCGACGTCGAGCTGCGGCGGTCCGGGCTGTCGGTCACCGTGCGGCCCGACCAGTCCGTGTTGCAGGCCGCCCAGGCGGCCGGGGTGGCCGTGCTGTCGTCGTGCCGGCAGGGCGTGTGCGGCACGTGCGAGACGACCGTCCTGGCCGGTGAGCCCGACCACCGGGACTCCATCCTCGACGACGCCGAACGCGCGGCCGGCGACTGCATGTTCCCGTGCGTCTCCCGGTCGCGCACCGACCGGCTCGTGCTGGACCTGTGACTCGTGCTGGACCTGTGAGAGGACGGCCATGACACCGACCAGCGACATCGACCCGTTCGGCCACGAGGTCCTCGAAGACCCGTCGGCCATGCACGCCGCGCTGCGCGACGCCGGCCCGGTCGTCCACCTGACCCGCTACGACGTGTACGCGCTGGCCCGCTACGCCGAGGTGCACGCGGCACTCACCGACTGGCAGGGCTTCCAGTCGGCGGCCGGTGTCGGCCTGAGCAACTTCCGCTACGAGCGGCCGTGGCGGCCGCCGAGCCTGCTGCTGGAGGCCGACCCGCCGCACCACGACGCGCCCCGCGCCGTCCTGGCGTCGATCCTGGGCCCGCGAGCGCTGCGCGGCCTGCGCGACCGCTGGTTCGCCGACGCCGCCGACCTCGTCGACCAGGTCGTCGCGGCACCCGAGCTCGACGCCGTCCCGGCACTGGCCGAGGCGTTCCCGCTGCGGGTCTTCCCGGACGCCGTCGGCGTCTCCCGGGACGGCCGGGAACACCTGCTGCCCTACGGGGACTTCCTGTTCAACGCGTTCGGCCCGGCCAACGACCTCGTCGAGGCCGCACGGCCGGCCGCGGGCGACCACGCGGCCTGGGTGAACGCGCAGTGCCAGCGGGACGCCCTCACCGACACCGGTTTCGGCGCGCGCATCTGGGCCGCGGCCGACCATGGTGACATCACACCGGAGCAGGCACCGCTGATCGTGCGTTCGCTGCTGTCGGCCGGCGTGGACACCACGGTGCACGGCCTGGCGGCCGTCCTGTATGCGTTCGCCACACACCCGGACCAGTGGCAGCGGCTGCGCCGTGACCCCCGGTTGGCGCGGGTCGCGTTCGACGAGGCGGTGCGCTGGCAGTCACCGGTACAGACGTTCTTCCGCACGGCAACGGCCGACATCGACGTGTCCGGCGTGCACATCCCGGACGGCCGGAAGATCCTGATGTTCCTCGGCGCCGCCAACCGCGACCCGCGCCGGTGGCCGGACCCGGACGTCTTCGACCTGTCCCGGGACCCCTCCGCGCATGTCGGGTTCGGCATGGGCATCCACCAGTGCGTCGGCAAGCACGTGGCCCGGCTGGAGGCAGAGGCGCTGCTCACGGCACTCGCCGCACGCGTGGCGACGATCGAACTGGCCGGCCCGCCACGACGGCACCACAACAACACGTTGCGCGCGTTCGCGTCGCTGCCGCTGCGCGTTCAGCCGAGCACGCGGATCGGCGAACCGGCCAGGAACGCCTCGATGTCCTCGACAGCCTCGCGGAAGTAGCCGGCGTAGTTGCGCTCGGACACGTAGCCCAGATGCGGCGTGGCGAGCACATTGGGCAGTTTGCGGAACGGGTGCCGCTCGGGCAGCGGTTCCACGTCGAACACGTCCAGCCCGGCGCCGGCGATCCGGCCCTCGTCCAGCGCGGTGATCAACGCCTGCTGGTCGACGACGGCCGCCCGGGACGTGTTGATCAGGTAGGCGGTCGGCTTCATCCGGGCCAGCGCATCGGCGTCCAACAGGCCGCGGGTGCGGTCACTGAGCACGACGTGCACGGACACGAAGTCGCTCGCGGCCAGCAGTTCGTCCTTCGACACCAGGGTGGCGCCCGCGGCCTCGGCGCGCTCCGGGGTGAGGTTCTGGCTCCACGCCAGCACGTTCATCCCGAACGCCCGCCCGATGGCGGCGACCCGGCTGCCGATCTTGCCCAGCCCGACCAGGCCCAGCGTCCGGCCCGCCAGATCGGCGCCCACGGTGACCTGCCACTTGCCGGCGCGCAGCGCGTTGTTCTCGGTGACCACGTGCCGGGCCAGGCCGAGGATCAGCGCCCACGTCAGTTCGACGGGCGGTTCGCTGTGGCTGGCCGTGCCGCAGACCACGATCCCGTGCTCGGCGGCCGCCGCCAGGTCGATGGACGCGTTGCGCATTCCCGTCGTGACCAGCAGCCGCAGTTTCGGCAGCCGGGCCAGCAGCGACGCGGTCATCGGCGTGCGCTCCCGCATCACGACGACGACCTCGAAGTCCCGCAAGGCATCGACGAGGGCGTCCTCGGAGTCGATGTGCCAACGGATGCTTTCGACGTCGAGCCGGCCCCAGTCGGCCGCCGTCAGCGCGACATCCTGATAGTCGTCCAACACAGCGCAGCGAACCACACCTGAAGTGTAATGACGGTGCTGCGGCGGCTCAGCCTCGGCGATCGACGCGCTCCACGCTAGGCGCGCGTCGGGTCGAACGGCGTGACGTCCACGCCAGGGTCCTCGCCGAGCGCGAGCAGTGCCGCCAGCCGGCCGGTGTACGGGCCGAGCGTCAGCCCGGTCGGCCCGAGGCCGGTCAGCACGGTGAGCCCGTCGCGCACGGTGCCCAGCAGCGGCAGGTCGTCCGGTCCGGCCGGCCGGAAGCCGACCCGGGTCTCCAGCACTTCGGCGTCCGCCAGGCCCGGCGCGACCGCGAGCGCCTGGGTGAGCACCTCGGTCTGCCCGGCCGCCGTCACCCGGTAGTCGAAGCCGGACCCGGTCTCCCGGGTGGCGCCGACGACCACCCGCCCGTCGTCGAACGCCAACAGGTAGTGCCCGCCCGGCGGCAGCACCACCGGCCAGGCCTTGGTGTCCACACCGGACATTCGCAGATGGGTGATCTGCCCACGCTGCGGCGCGACGGGCACTCGGACGCCCACCGGGTCGAGCAGTTCCGGACACCACGCGCCGGCCGCGACGACGACCGCGTCGGCACCGATCCGCTCACCGTCCACGTCCACGCCGACGATCCGGTCCCTGTCGGCCACCAGCGCCGCGCGCGCCGACACGAACAGCGCACCGTTGCGCACGGCCGCCCGGCGCAGCGCGTCACGCAACAGCCTGCCGTCCACCCGCGCGGCGCCCGCGACGTGCAGGGCGGGGACGTCGCCGCGCAACGGCGGGAACAGCGCACCGGCCTCCTCGCCGGTCAGCACGCTGATCTCACCCGCGTCCCGCGAACCGGCCGCCCACCGAGTCACGTGCTCCCGGACGGTGTCGTCAGCCGCCAGCCGCAGCGCGCCGACCCGGCGGTAGCCGATGTCACCCGTGTCACCGATGTCGTCGAGCAGCTCCCGGTAGTGGGCGACGGCCGCGTCGGCCAACCCGTGCCACACCGGGCTCGTGATGCTCGACGTCCACGGACACACGATGCCCGCGCCGGCCGCGGTCGCCTGCCCCGGCGAATCCCGGTCCACCAGCACGGTTTCCGCGCCGAGGCGGCTGGCATGGTAGGCCACACTCGCTCCGGCGACACCGGCACCGACGACGACAACGCGCACGGGTTCCCCTTTCGTCCGCCCGTCAGTGTCCAGCCATGACCGTCGACAGGCTGACCCCGGTCAGGCGTTCGGCCTCCGCCCACAGGCGTGTGGCGGTCGCCGTGTCCAGCGCCCGGCGCGGTGGCCGTGCCACGGTGGTCGGTCCGACCAGACCGAACCGCCCACCGGGACCGTAGTAGCCGCCGGCGAGCCGCTTGGCGGCTTCCTTGCCGGTCCCGCTGTTGGCACCGGTGACGACGGCGAGCTTGCCGGCCTGGTCGGGGACCCGGTACATGGCCACTCCTCGAAGACTGCTGATCCGCTGTCGGTCCCACAGTAACGGACCGCCGGTCTCTAACAAGAGACCGGTGGTCCGTAGTTGTCGATCGGGAACGAAACAGTGGTCAAGGTCGTTCGAAAGGGTGACAGGGGAGGCGCCATGAGCACGGAACAGACGGACCACACCGACGAGGAATTCGCCGCGGCACGCGCGGCCCGTTTCGGTCACCTGCCCGCACAGGTGGCGTCGACCGACCTGGTGATGGAGTTGCCCGCCGACCCGCCGAACGACCCTAATTTCGGTGGCGACCCGGAAACGGACTGGATGATCCGCTACAGCGCCGGCTGAGCGCATCCGCCGTTCGCCGACCGGTCGGTGCCAGCGGCGTCATGGTGGTGACGTCAGGCGCGGCGGCCCGCCGTCCGACGTGCCCCCGTGTCATTCGACCAACCCGTTCCGCGTCCAGCGCGGCGTGGGCCCGGGCGTGCCGAGATCGGTCCCCGGCGGCGACTGCGACACGTCCTGCGCGATGGCGGCGCCCCACCGGAAGTAGTCCATCAACGCGCGCGCCAACTCCCGATCCCCGGGAAACACGGAGTCGACGGCATCGGACATCAACTGAAGCCACCGCTCCCGGTGCGCGTCGTCGATCCCCACCCCGAGGTGATGCCGCAACAGTGCCTGATGCCCACCGAGCCGCGCACTGAAGTCCTCGGGCCCCCCGAACACCTCGGCCAACCAGACGGCGACATGATCGACGTGAGTGGGAGTGAAGTGAGCGAAC
>DASZXM010000279.1:0-3100 GCA_035546415.1 Pseudonocardiaceae bacterium | reverse complement strand
CTCCTCACCTACTCCGAACCCCTCAACCACGTGGCGGCACTGGTCAGCGACAGCCACTACGACCTCCCCGGCCCGGCGCACCCGCTCCTGGGCCACTGGGCGCCGAACGTCCCGGCGGTCGTCGAGCACATGCCGAAGGCCCGCCCGCTTCTGGTCGACACCACCGGAAAAGCGCGGAAACTGGCGGCGGACCGGCACGTGGACGTCGTCGAGGCGAAGGGCTCCACGTCGATGCTCATCCGTCCCGACTGCTTCGTGGCCTGGGCGAGCGACGGCGGCACCAAGGGCCTGCGCGAAGCCCTGGACACGGTGAGCCGCGCGGCTTAGAGCTCCTAACACAATGGCAATCGCCCGGACAGTCATTGTGTTAGGAGCTCTTAGTCCATCGCCGGGGCCATCGCGACCCGTTCGATCCGGGAGATCAGGAAGTGCCGCTCGTCGTCCCGCATGTGGCACCAGGCTTCCAGCAGGTCGCCGGCCTGGCTGTAGGGCGTGATCACCCGCCTGCTGCGCCGCTCGTTCATGTCCACGTACTGGATCTCCACCGGCGTCTCCGCCTCGATGGCCCGACGCAGCAGCAGCAACTCGTTCGCCGGCAGGTGCGCACCGAAGTCCGGCCGCGTCTCGACCACCCCGGCGTCCAACAGCGTCGACGCCAACAGGAAGAGGTCCGGTGACCGGTCCACCGGCGCCGGCCGGTAGTAGTGCGGCCGTGGCTCGACCCGCCGCGGCCGCACGCGTTCCACCACGGGCGCCCCGGACTTGTCGACGGCCACCGGCGCGTACCCGTGCTGCCGCAGCGCCGCGACGGTCTCGCGCACCGGCCGGGCGGACGCGAGCACCCCGTCGCCCAACAACCGCAACCGCAGCGCCGCCAACCCGCGATGCGCCGCGATCTCCGCCAGCAGGGCGGCGTCCGACGCCACCAGGCAACACCCGACCGGCACGACCCGCACCTCACCGTGCCGCCGCGCGACATCCCGCACCAGGTACTCCAACGGCTGCGGCAGCCCGTGCGACGCGACCGTCCGCAGCTGGTCCAGAAGCTCGTCCGCCGTCCGGCCGGCGTCCAACGCCCGCCGCACCGACGCGGGCGAGAACCGCCACACCGACGCCGTGTCCCGCTCCGCGATGTCCGCGACCAGGTCCAGGAACGCCGCCAGCTGCCCGGTCGGCATCCCGGTCACCACGGCCGTCAGGTCCGCCTGCAACCGGGCCGAACCGGTCGGCTCGGGCAACCACCGCTCGGCCACGCCGACGTCCCCACCGGTCGCCAGCGCCCGCCCCCACGCCGACAACCCGCCGCCGGCCAGCACACCCAGCGCGTGGGCCTCCGCGACGGCGGCGTCGAACGGCCCGGAGTCGCCGAACACGGAGGGCCGCCGCCACCGCAACGCCTCCAGCAGCTCACCGAGATCCACCGCGCCGGGCTGCCGATCCGCCAGCCATCCCACGATCTCGTGCCGCACCCGCCGCCCGCCGTCGTCGTAGGCGTGCGCCAGCGCGGCCGGCAGCTTCCCGTCCGCGTCCGGCGTGGTCGGCGAGCCCGGCAGCTCCCACCACGTCCGCGCCAGCACGGTCAGCCGGGCCGCGGGCGACGCGGCGAGCCACTCGTCGGCGCCGACGGTCGGCACGATCTCGCCGTCGTCGTTGTCCAACAGGTCCGCGTGGTACGCCAGTGCCAGCCACAGCCGGGCCGTGACCTCGTCGGTCCCCAACGCCTTCGTGACCCGCCGCAGCTCCTTCACGCCGATCCCGCCGGCCCGCAGCAGCTGCATCGGCGTCACCGAGCACACGTCGATCAGCGCGGCGACACCCCGCAGCGTCGGCAGCACGGCCATCCCGGCGGCGGTGTCCACGTCCACGTCCACGAACACCGGCGCGGGCGGCTCCCGGTGCAGCACGACCGGTGTCGGCGCCCGGAACCCGCGCAACGCGTCGACCAGCCGGTACGTGTCACCGGCCGCCGGCCACAGCAGCGCCAACTGCTGGGCCGCCATGAACGCGTCCCGCACCACCCGCGCGTCGCCGTCGGTCAGCACGTCCACCACGCGGTCCACGGTCACGCCGTCCCACACGGCCTGGGCGGCGGTGAGCACGTCCAGTTCGGTCCGGTTCAGCTGTTCCAGCGCCAGCCGCACCGACCGTGTCGTGGACAGCCGTTCGGCCAGCGCCACCAGCGACACGGGCGAGGGCTGCGTGACGTCCGGGCGGCGGGCCAGCAGGTCGGCGAGCGCGTCGGCGTCCAGCGTGGCCAGCCAGTGCGGCAGGGTGTGCTCGGGCATTGACCTCATCTCGGGCGGTGCGTCGGCCACCCAGTGTGCCTCATGCCAGCAGCGCCCCGGATTCGGCGTCGAACAACAGCACCCGGCCGGGTCGCGGCGCGACGGCCACCTCGTCGCCGACCGCGGGTTCGTCGCGTTCCGCCACGGTCACGCCGATCTGCGCACCTCCGGGCCGGTCCAGCACCACGAGCGCCGTCACCCCGAGCGTCTGCACGACCGACACGGTCCCCTTGATCCCGTCCGACCCGATCGCCAGGTACTCCGGCCGGATGCCCACCCGCACCGGCAGGCCCACCGCCAGCCGGTGCTCGACCGGCAGCGACGCGTCCTCGACCAGCACCCCTTCGGCGGTCGTCGTGCCGTCCAGCAGGTTCATCTGCGTGGACCCGATGAAGTTCGCGACGAACGTGTCCGCGGGCCGCCCGAACACCTCCCTGGGCGTCCCGACCTGCCGGATCCGCCCGGAGTCCATCACGGCGATCCGGTCGGCCATGGCCAGCGCCTCGGCCTGGTCGTGCGTCACGAACACCGTGGTGATCTTCAGCTCGCGCTGCAACCGCTTCAGGAACGTCCGCGCCTCCAACCGCAGCCGGGCATCCAGATTGGACAGTGGCTCGTCCAGCAGCATCGCGTCCGCCTCCATCGCGATCGCGCGCGCCAGCGCGACCCGCTGCTGCTGCCCGCCGGACAGCTGCGCGGGCCGCCGGTCCAGCAGCCCGGCCAGGCTCAGCTCGGCGCTGGTCCGCTCGGCCACCGCCCGCCGGTCGGCGCGCGGCCGGTGCCGCACCCGCAGCGGATAGGCGATGTTGTCCGCC
>DASZXM010000278.1:0-5113 GCA_035546415.1 Pseudonocardiaceae bacterium | reverse complement strand
TGGTATCGGGAAGGGTGGGACAAGGCGTACGGCAGCAGGCGGTCGACGATCCTGGAACAGCCGTCGGGTGCCAACGGGCTGAGTCACCGGTCGTTCCTCGCGGCCGAGCACCTGGCGCAGCACCTGGAGGACGCGCCGATGTGGGTGTTCCCGGTGCTGCGGCACGCGGCGAGCAGCCGCAACCCCCGGTTGGGTTCGTCGATCTACGGCGCGGTGCAGCAGTTGATCCTGGCGGCCCGCGCCTACGGCGTCGGCGCGACGCTGACGTCCCTCTACAGTGGACACGAGGACGACGTGCGTCAACTGCTCGGCCTCCCGGACGACGCCCTGACGATGGCGTTGGTGCCACTGGGATACCCGGAACGCGGCCGCTGGTCGGAACCCAAGCGCCGGCCCCTGGAAGAAGTCGTCCACTGGGAACGCTGGGGCAACGCCAAGAGCCGAGGCTGACGGCCCCGGCCCAGCGCGGTCGGCCGCGGCAACGCGCGCCGATCGCGACAACGCGTGCCGGCCGCGCGCTGCGTTCGATGGGGCCATCGCGGCTGGCCCGCAACCGCGTTCGGTGGCCCCACTGCTGCTGATCCGCAACGCGCCCGCGCCTCGGGTTCGCGCCCGCGCCTCGGGTTCGCGCCTGCGCCCGCGCCCGCGCCTGCGCCTCGGGTTCGCGCCTGCGCCTCGGGTTCGCGCCTGCGCCTCGCGCTCGCGCCTCGCGGGCGGGGTGGCGCGCCGGCCGCACCTCCGCCTCGGAGCGGGGTGTCGCCGCCTCGGCCTTCATGCCTGGTCGCGTCGCCACTGCCGCCCCCAGCAGCTCGGTTTGTTGACAGGACCCGTCCCGTCAGTCAGTATCTTCACGATACTTACCGGGCGAAGGGTGTGGCATGAGTACCGAGCCGAGGACGCCCTGGCGCATGGTTGCCGTGTTGTGTGTGGGGTCGTTCGCCGTGCTCATGGACACGACCATCGTCAACGTCGCCCTGCCCAGCCTGATCGTCGACCTGCACGCCGGGCTCGACGAAGTTCTCTGGATCAACAACTCCTACCTGCTCGTCTTCGGCGCCCTGCTGATCATGATGAGCCGGTTCGGCGACATCTTCGGGACTCGGCGGCTCTTCGTCTGGGGGCTCGTGCTCTTCGGTGCCTCCTCCGCGCTCTGCGGGGTCGTGCAGAACCCCGGACAGCTCATCGCCGCTCGTGCGCTGCTCGGGGTCGGCGCCGCGATGATGTCGCCGCAGCCGCTGGTGAGGATTTCCGCCGTCCTGCCACCGCAGGGGCGCGGTGCGGCCATGGGCGTGTTCAGCGGGATGGTCGGGTTCGCGGCCGTGCTCGGGCCGACCGTCGGCGGGCTGTTGGTCAGCTACGCCGGCTGGCGGTGGATCTTCTTCGTCAACGTGCCGATCGTGCTGGTCGCCGTCGTGCTCAGCCTGCGGCTGCTGCCGGACCTGCGGCTGCACCGGCGGCACCGGATCGACTGGGTCGGGCTCACGCTGGCCACCGTCGGGCTGCTCGGTGTCGTCTTCGGTGTGATCGAGGGCTCTCGCTACGACTGGGGGCGGATCGTCGGCGTCGTCACCATTCCCGAGGTCATCGGCGCCGGCGTCCTCGTGGTGCTCGCGTTCTTCTGGTGGGAGTGGCGGCAGCGGGACGCCGAGCCGCTCGTTCCGCTCACGCTCTTCCGCGACCCCGCGCTCACCGTGCTGGCCGTCCTGCAGGTCGTCGTGTCGTTCGTCCTGTTCGGACAGTTACTGCTGAACGGGTTCAACCTGCAGACCGTGCTCGGCATGAGCGCCGTCGTCGCCGGGCTGACCGGGTTGCCGCTCACCGTCACGCTGACCGTCGTCGCACCGTTCGTCGGCCGTCTGGCCGACCGGATCGGCGGCCGACCCGTTGTCACGGCAGGGTTTCTCGTCTACGCGCTCGGCATCCTGCTGTTGAGCTTCGCACTGTCGCTGCACGCCGACTCGGTCACGTTCATCCTGCCGCTCGCCGTGATGGGCCTGGGAATGAGCAGCCTGTTCGGGCCGATCACCACCGAGGCGCTGCACCGCTCACCGCCGGACATGGCGGGCGCGCTGTCCGGCGTGCTGAACACGTCCCGCCAGCTCGGGTCGGTGATCGGGGCCGCCGTGGTCGGCGCACTGCTGAGCAGCCGCCTGGCCACCGCCATGCAGAGCAGGGCCGCCACCGCGGCCGCCGGGCTGCCCGCCCGCGCACGGCAGCCGTTCGTCGACGCCTTCGCGCACGTCGCCCAGGGCGGCCTGCAGATCGGACGCGGCCAGTCCGGCGGCCCCCGGGTGCCGCCCAATGTCACCGGTTCCCTTGCCGCACAGGTGAAACAGCTGATTCACACGGTCTTCGTGAACAGCTACGTCGACGCCATGCGCTGGACGCTGTACGTGCTCGTCGGCCTGCTCGTGCTCAGTGCCGTCGCCAGCGCCCTGTTCCTGCGCCGGACTCAGCCGTTCGTCACCATCGCGACCTCGCCCGGCGCGAGCGGCCGGGAACACTCGTCGCAGACCAACCGCAGCGTCGCCGGATGACCGTGGCCGGCGTGCTCCGCCCGGCGGGACGGACCGTGTGGGCCGGGCACGTGCCGGCCGCCCCACTGCAACAGCGCCACCACGATCGGCGACAGCTCGCGGCCCTTGTCGGTCAACACGTACTCGTACCGTGCCGGGCGCTCCTGGTACCGCACGCGCTCCAGGATGCCGTCCTCGACCAGGCCGCGCAGCCGGTCGGTCAGCACCGTCCTGGCCACGCCCAGGCTGGCCAGGAACTGGTCGAACCGGCGGACGCCCAGCAGCGCGTCGCGGATGATCAGGATGGTCCAGCGCTCGCCGACCACCTCCAGCGTCCGTGCGATCGAACAGTCCTGGTCCTCGTACGTGTTCTTCAGCACAGCGCCCAGGATACGCTCAATGGTTTCGTCACGATACCGACTGGTGGTGCGGGAGAATGCCGGCAGTGCCGACGACAAGGAGCTGCGCATGACCCGTCCCGGTTTCCATCTCGCCATCCCCGTCGACGACCTGGGCAAGGCCCGTGATTTCTACGGCGGCGTCCTGGGGTTGACCGAAGGACGTTCGGCGCAGCACTGGGTGGACTGGAATCTTTACGGACACCAGGTCGTCACGCACGTCGTGCCGGAGCACCCCGGTCCCGCCGGCCACAACCGGGTGGACGACCACTCGGTGCCCGTCCCGCACTTCGGCGCCATCCTGTCCATTCCGGACTTCCACGCGCTGGCCGACCGGCTGCGCGCCGCCGGCACCGAGTTCGTCATCGAGCCGTACCTGCGCTTCGCCGGCGAACCCGGTGAACAGTGGACGATGTTCTTCCTCGATCCGGCCGGGAACGCCCTGGAGTTCAAGGCGTTCGCCGACGAGTCGCAGGTCTTCGCGAAATGAGCCGTGGGGTTCTCGTCACGGGGTCGGCCAGGGGGATCGGACGCGCGATCGCCACGGCGTTCGCGGGCAACGGGGACCGGGTCGCCGTGCACTACGCCAGCCAGGCCGACGCCGCCCGGGACACGCTGGCCGCGCTGCCCGGCACCGGCCACACGCTGGTCGACGGCGACCTTGCCGACCCGCGGCGGGCCGAGGCGGTCGTGGCGGCGGCCGAGGACGCGCTCGGCGGGATCGACGTGCTGGTCAACAACGCGGCCGTGATGGTGGCCGCGCACCCGCTGGCCGACACGCCGTTGGCCGAGTGGCTGGCAGCGTGGCGGCGGACGCTGGACGTGAACGTGCTCGCCGCCGCCACCGTGAGTCACCTGGTCGCCACACGGATGATCGAGCGGGGCCGCGGCGGGCGGATCGTGAACGTCGGGTCGCGCGGTGCGTTCCGCGGTGAACCGGACCACCCGGCCTACGGGGCGAGCAAGGCGGCGCTGCACTCGCTCGGCCAGTCGCTGGCCGTGTCGCTCGCCCCGCACGGCATCGCGGTGACGTCGGTGGCGCCCGGTTTCGTGGCGACCGAGCGGGTCGGCGACCGGCTGTCCGGCGCGGAGGGGGAGCACATCAGGGGGCAGAGCCCGTTCGGCCGGGTCGCCCGGCCGGACGAGATCGCCTCCGCCGTGCTGTATCTGGCATCGGCGGAGGCGATGTGGTCGTCCGGCGCCGTGCTGGACGTCAACGGCGCCTCGTACCTGCGGACGTCGGGCCCTGGCGCGCCAGGGCCTACCAGCCCACGGCAACCACCATGTACTGCGGGTTGTTCTCCGAGATGTCCGACGACTGGCCCGCGTCGTCGTCGTACGGGAACCCGTACTGCTTGCCGTTGATCGAGTTCTGGTGCCAGAACTGGGCGTAGTAGTTCGCCGGCGCCGCCTGATAGAACTGCGACGGGTCGGACTGCTGCGCCGTCGGCAGCTGGGCGACGTGCCGGTTCAGGCCCGCGCACAGCACCGGGTTGTTCGCCAGCGTGCCACCGCAGCCGAAGATCTGGGCCGTGGAGTCGCTGCTGTCGCCGTTCGCGGCCGCGGAGCTGGTGAAGTAGTTCGCGTACTGGCCACCGGTCTGGAAGGCGGGGTCGTTGCCCGGCGACGGGATGCCGTAGGGCGCGTTGTCGGTGGCCAGTTCCTTGAACTCGGTGGGCACCGAGTTCTGGAACCGCTGGAACGTGGTCGTGCGGCTCTCCTGGAAGGTGGCGTAGTTCTCGCCGACCTCCTGGTCGGAGCCGTCGTGGCCGTGCAGCAGCAGGGCCAGTTTCAGACCGAACCGGTCGACGCGGGTCGTGTCGACGTTGATCGACGACGGGCCCACGGTGAACTCGATGAAGTCGTAGTACTGGCCGTTGGGCTGCCCGAGGTAGAAGTACATGCGACCCGCCGAGTTGGCCGGCATGTCGATGTAGGGCTGCTGGGCGATGGACTCGGTCTGGCCGTTGAAGCTCCAGTACACCTGGCTGTCCGGGTACTGGCCGTTGGTCTGGTTGACGATCTTGACCTCCAGCACGTTCTTCGCGGCCGGGATCGTGCTCGTGTCACCCCAGAACGAGGCGGGCGGCTCGCCGGAACCCGGCGGTGCGGTCGTCGTCGTGGTCGGCGGTGGCTGCGATCCACCCGTCGTGTAGACGGCGAACTCCCACAGCGAGTAGCCGTACGCCGTGCCACGGG
>DASZXM010000277.1:0-2317 GCA_035546415.1 Pseudonocardiaceae bacterium | reverse complement strand
AGGCCGTGAGGGCTGCGGGGCTGGCGGGGGCGATGCGAATGGATGCGAATGCTCGTGTCCCGCGCGCGCCCACCGATCTTTGCACGCAACGATTTGGAACACGGTTACAGTTCCCGATTTCCCGATCTTCGCCCGATCGGGTGACGGCTCGGGAAACCGCTGGTCACCGGTCCGTCCAGCCTAGTGCAGCCGCCCCTACGGCGATTGCAGGGTGGTGGCCAGGACCGCTCTGTGCGTCGCGGCTGCCGTGTGGTGGCGGGTGCGGCCGGCTTCGGTCAGTTCCACGTAGATGCCTCGGCGGTCGTCCGCGCACATCGCCCTCGTGACCAGGCCGTCCTTTTCCAGGCGTCCCACTACTCGGGACAGGGCGCTCTGGCTCAGTTGGACGCTGGTGCCCAGTTCCTGCATGCGGAGGGACGGCTTCTCGCACGGCCGCCCTTCGGATTCGGCCAGGGCGTCCAGGACTTCGAACTCGCTCGCGCCCAGCTCGTGGTTCTCGCGGAGCGCTCTGTCCAGCGCGCACCACGTGACGTGGTAGCGCTGCAGCAGTTCGCGCCACTCGCCGACCAGGCCGGTGGCGTCAACGAGTTCGTTCTCGCTCACGTCCGCATCCTAGCACTTGCACCTACACCAGTGTCCATCACATTAATTGTACTTGCATTAGATTCCATTGCATGTAGATTGGCGGCCGTGACTTCAACGGCAACCATCGCTCCACCACGTGACGCCACCGGCGCGGCGATCCGCTGGACCCCTCGGCTGTGGGGTGCGCTGATCCTGCTCTGTGGCGTGCTGTTCCTCGACGGTCTCGACGTCTCGATGGTCGGTGTTGCCCTGCCGTCCATCCGTGCACAACTGGGCATGTCCACCTCCGCGCTGCAGTGGGTGGTCAGCGGCTACGTGTTGGGCTACGGCGGCTTCCTGTTGCTCGGCGGGCGGGCCGCCGACCTGCTCGGCCGTCGGCGCGTGCTGCTGTTCGCGCTCGGCGTGTTCGCCGTCGCCTCGCTGCTCGGCGGGCTGGTCGACGATCCGGGGCTGCTGATCGCCGCCCGTTTCGTGAAGGGCATGGCCGCCGCGTTCACCGCGCCCGCGGGGCTGTCCATCATCACCACCACGTTCCCCGAGGGGCCGGCGCGCAACCGGGCGCTGTCCATCTACACCGCTTGTGGGGCAAGCGGTTTCTCCTCCGGGCTGATCCTCGGCGGGCTGATGACCGAGGTCGGCTGGCGCTGGACGTTCCTGTTGCCGGTTCCGATCGCACTGCTCGTGCTGGTCGCCGGCACCCGGCTGATCCCGCACGGCGGCACCGCCGACGACGGGCACCGCGGCTACGACGTGCTCGGTGCGCTGCTGAGCACCGCCGCACTGCTGATCCTGGTGTTCACCGTGGTGTCCGCACCGCAGGCCGGGTGGGCCTCGGTCCGCACGATCGGCGGGCTGGCGTTGGCCGTGGTGCTCGGCGTCGGGTTCGTGATCACCGAACGGCGGGTCGCGCATCCGTTGCTGCGCTTGGGAATCCTGCGCAACCGGTCGGTGATCGCGGCGAACATCGCGGCCATGGTGATGTTCGGGTCGTACGTCAGCTTCCAGTTCATCGGCACGATGTACATGCAGTCACTGCTGGGGTGGAGTCCGCTGGTCATGGCCCTGGCGTTCCTGCCGGCCGGACTGTTGGTCGCGTTCGGTGGGCCGCGCACCGGGGCGCTGGTCAACCGGTTCGGCTCACCGCGGATCGTCGTCGCCGGGCTGATCTCGCTGTTCGCCGGGTACGCGCTGTTCCTGCGGGTCGGCGTCGTGCCGGACTACCCGGTGATGATCCTGCCCAGCATGCTGCTGTTGGGGCTCGGGTTCGCGCTGGCCTTCCCGGCGCTGAACATCCAGGCCACCAACGGCGTGGCCGACGACGAGCAGGGGTTGGCGTCCGGACTGGTGCAGACCGCGTTCCAGGTCGGCGGCGCCATCACACTCGCCGTGGTGACCGCCGTGATCAGCGCGTCGACCACCGGTACCCGGCCGGCGCAGGTGCTGGCCGGGTACCACCCGGGCCTGGTGCTCGTCACCTGTGTGGCACTGGCCGGTGTGCTGGCGACGCTGGCGCTCAGCGGGCTGCGGGGCCGCCGGGCCGAGGCGCCGGTCGTGGAACTCGCCGACTGACGGCGGCGCGTGGGGTGACCGGTCGACAGCCGGTCACCCCAGTGTCGGTTGGACAATCCAACGAGCACTGTTCCACATGAAACATCCCACGTCAGTCCCACTCCCACCGCATGCCGTACAGGCCGGGCTCCATGTCGATACGAGCGACGTGAGCTGTGAGTTC
>DASZXM010000276.1:0-16908 GCA_035546415.1 Pseudonocardiaceae bacterium | reverse complement strand
CGCCGGCCGCGGCCAGCCATCCGGGCGCCCGCACGGCGGCGCGGCGCAGTAGCCCGTCGGAGTTCCAGTCGGGCATCGCCGTTCCTTCCGGGCAGTTCGTGGTCGACAATGGACGGCGGGGGAGCGGCGCAGTCCGCCAGCGCCGCTCCCCCTTTTCGCGACGGTCATCCGTCGCGGGGTGTCCCGACCTCGGTGGAGGTCAGCACCCCTCGTGCCGGTGCGTCAGTTGCACGT
Organism: Pseudonocardiaceae bacterium; assembly: GCA_035546415.1. Lineage (GTDB taxonomy): Bacteria > Actinomycetota > Actinomycetes > Mycobacteriales > Pseudonocardiaceae > DATEPR01. The sequence goes on along the minus strand of DASZXM010000276.1, from coordinate 16,674 downwards.
GGTCACGGAGAGGCTGCTGTTGCCGCACAGCAGGAGGCTGGCGCGCGAGCCGCCACCGCCGCCGTTCTCCATGACCTCGGGGGTGTCCAGTTCCTGCAGTTCGAGGACCTGCTCCATCGTGTCTCTCCTTGTTCGAACTTCGGTGGATCCACCGGCCCGATGCCGGTGCTCAGGGGGCCGCGAGCGTCGCCGCGGCCGGTATGGGTGGGACGGCGCCGACCCGGCCCAGGAACGGCAGCGCCGCGCGCCCGTCCCGGGCCGATGCCATGGCCAGGAGCACGCCCGCGCCGCCGGTGCCCAGGTCCATCGACAGGCGCAGCAGCGTGTTGCCGGGGAAGGCGAGCTGTCCCCGGTGTGCGACGGCGTGCCAGGACAGCAGTTCCAGGTGCCGGTCGCGGGCCGCCGCCAGCACCGGGTCCGGCGTGCGGCGCAGCGCCAGCTCCAGCGCGACGATCAGGCCGGCGCGGCCGAACATCAGGCCGGGCTGGATGACGAACTCACCGAGCAGCGCGCGCCGCAACCCGGGCAGCCGCTCCGTGCACGCGGCCGTCGGCCGGTGCGCGGCGAGTTCGTCGACGACGACGCCGATGCCTGCGGTGCCGACCCCGAGGTAGGGCAGGGTGCGCAGGTCGCCGTCGCGCACCTGGAGGCTGCCGTCGTCCAGTTCGGTGCACTCGGCCAGGTCGCGCAGCAGCGCGGTGTCCGCGCTGTCCAGCCAGCCCGCGTCGCCGGTGGCCCGGTACAGGTGGGTGAACAGCAGCGCGGGTCCGGACCAGCCGTGCAGCAGTCCCGCCCTGGCCTTCCGACCGGGACCGGCGGCCGCCGGCAGTGCGGCCGCGAGCCGGTCGCCGATCTCGACGGCCTGGTGGCGCAGCGAGCTGTCCTGCCAGAGGTCGGCCAACCACATCAGGTTCAGGCCGATGCCGGACAGCCCGCCGCGCAGTCCGTGGTCGGTGACCGTGGCCACCAGCGGTGCGTACTCGGCGACCAGGTCGGCCGCGAGTTGCCGGTGCCCGAAACCGGCCAGCACGTGTGCGACACCGTGTGCGCCGTCGTAGAAACCGGCGTGCTTGGGCGGTTCGCGGCGCACGGCGTCGGTCAGCCACCGCTCGAACGCGGCGAACCGACCGGCACCCGCTGCGTCCAGCGCGTACAGCACGCCCGCCGCGCCGCACTCGAAACCCGTGCCGCCGATGGCGAACGTGTCGATGTCGCCGGGGAACAGCCGGTCGGTGCGGTCCGGCGTCGCCGAGTCGACGATGCCGCGTGCGACCGCTTCCCGGACGGCGGCCCGGTCGGCCCAGTCGACGGCTGCCGGGGGTGCCGGTGGTCCGGCGAGCTGGTCACGGATCCGCGCGAGGTAGTCGTCGGCCAGGCCGAACCGGTCGCGGACGACGTCGAGGTAGTCGGCCAGTTTGCCCCGGTCCAGGGTGAGCACCACGTTCAGCGGCAGGAACAGCCACAGCGCCAGGGCGGCGACGGCGTAGTCGTCGATGGCGAAGCCGGTCCGGTCGGCGGGTGCGGCGAACCCGGCGGCGCCCAACGCCGGCCTGCGCTGCTCGGTCACGTCGAACGCGAGCTCGAAGTCGATCAGTGAGACCGTGTCCGTGTCGTCGATCAGCAGGTTGCGGTCGTGCAGGTCGCCGAACACGATGCCGCGTTCGTGCACGGCCTCCATCAGCCGCTCCACCTGGGCCAGCACGTGCATCGCCCGCTCGGCGTAGGCGGCCAGTTCGGCCGGTGTCGCGTCCTGCCGGCTCAGCGGGTAGTTCGCGGCCAGCCACCGGCCCAGCGGCGCGCCCGGCATCCGCCGCATGGCCAGGAAGTGGTGCTCCCAGCTGACGAACAGCCGGTACGCGGTCGGGATGCCGGGGATGCCGGCCAGCCTGCGCAGGGTCCGCCACTCGCGCGTCAGGCGGGTGATCGCGTCGGTGCCGTCCCGGTCCAGGCCGGCCAGCGGCCGCGCCTCCTTGAGCACGACCTCGGTGTCGTCGTCGGTGCGCCGCGCCAGGTAGACGCCGCCGCCGTTGGAGAAGTGCAGCGCGCTGGTCACCCGGTACGGGAAGTCGCCGTCCGTGCCGCGCCGGGCGGCCAGGTGGGGCGCGAGGAACTCCGGCGGTGTCACCCATTCGGGTGGGTGGAACCCGGGCCTGCGCTGGTCGGGCACGAGTGCGCCGTCCGGGCGCTGCACGGCGGGGACCAGCGACCCGTCCTCGGTGATGGTCGAACGCTCCAGGAAGCCGCCGTACCGCACGTACAGCGGGCCCCGGCCGATTCGCAGATCGCTGAGCACATAGGGCCCGGTTTCGCCGTCGAGTATCGCGCCGAGTTCGGCCAGTATCGTGCCCAACTGGTCGTCGTCCGCGGGGTAAATGGTGACGAGTTTTCCGCTCGCCGCACGCGGCGCGTATTTGGAGTTCCTGGCGAGCAGGACATTTCTGCTGCGCAGGTGTTTGAACGGAATGCGGCCGGCGACGCAGTAGTCGTGCACCTCGCGCAGCACGGACTCCGCGTTGTCCAGGCCGCTCGACACGTGGACCTTCCAGCCCTGTACCGGCAAGGGAACTCCGTCCGGTCGCAGCACCCGCCAGGTGTCCATGTCTACTGTGGACCATCCGTCCGGGACGGACGGCAGCACGTCCTGAAATAGCTCGCCGATGTCGTTCGCCTGCGACTGCGAGTCGAAGAACGTGGGATCGGCGTGACAGTATTCCTCGTAGAGGTCCGTCATTCCAGGACAATCCTCACCCGGCCGTGTGAGCCGATTGCTCGATTGCGTTCGTTGATTGTTGATTGCTGTGTGCCCAGCATTCCGAACGCCCGGCTGGTCGGCCAAGCCCCCGATGTGGTGAGGACGATGCTGCGTCCGGGTCGGCCCAACCGGCGGGTAGCTTCCGGGACCGACACTAAGGGTGTCGTTGACGTTGCGTCAGACGCCCGATTGCGCAGGCCGTTGCGACGACAATTAGCGATGTGACGTGGCGCCGGTCACACTCGGTGCCGGCGAGAAGGGGCAGGCCGGCTAACGCCGCGTCCCTCACCAGCGGTGCCGCCGCTGCCGACAGTGCGCGATTGATTGTTGCACCATGCGGGTTTTGCACCGGGATGTCCAGGTATGCGGAGAGTAGTGGCGCACGAAGCCGCACATGCCCCGGAACGGACCACCCGCCTGCGCCGAGCGTCCCAGCGACGCGTCAGGCCCCCGCGACGCGCAGCACCGTGCCCGGCCGCCGGACGGCCAGCACGAGGTTGTCCACGGTCAGCACCAGGCAGCCGTCGGCGAGGCAGGTACGGCCGCAGAAGAACATGGTGGCCGCGGTGCCCGGCACCAGCTTGACCACCGTGCGCAACAGGCTGCCCGGGCGCACGGCCCGGTGGAACGTCACGCCCCGGGTGCCGGCCAGCGTCGGCGACTCGTCGAACGCCCGCCCGATGGTCCGTGCCCACAGCAGGGTCGCGCTCTGCGCGAACGCCTCCAGCAACAGCGACTCGGGATAGTCGTAGGCGGCCGCCGGCAACCCGCCGGGCAGGCCAGCGTAACACGGCTCGCCGCCACTGACGGCCTTCCACGTCTCGATCACGGTGCCCGGTTCGCACCGCACGACGCGGTCCACCAGCGGGGTCCGCTGCGGTGCGAGCGCCAGGATGTCGGAATAGTTCAGCTCCTCGGCCATCACGTCGACCTCCTGTCCGGCAACACGGCCAGCCGCACGGTGACCGTCGCGATGACGAGATCCCTGCGCACGCACCGGGCCGCGGCGACCACCATGTCGTCCAGTTCCCGGTGGCACGTCACCTCGGTGGTGAGGTGGTCGCCCGCCGCCAGCCGCCGGAACAACCGCAGCACGACCACGTCGCGCACGGCCACGTGCCACCCGTCGCCCCTGGTGTGCGCCACCAGCTCGGCGACGGCCTCCTTGACCACCGTGAGCGGCAGCGTCCCGTCCGGCGTGCCACCCCGGATCAGCGTGTGCGCCACGACGGCGCTGCCGTCGGTGTCCGACGGAAACCGCACGTCGTCCACGGCGCCGTTCGGTGCCCGTCCGACCGGTAACCCGGTCATCGCCATCATCATGTCCCCCTTGAACCGTGACGCCCTTGCCCCTCAGACGGACAAGAGGTGTCGGCGGCCCAAACGGATACGAGATTCAGCCATGCGGCGGAGCGCGCCCGGCGCCATCTCGGTCCGACCCCCGCTAGAGGATTCCGATATCTGGGATTTTGGCGACGGCAGCGGGTTTCCAGTAACGTCGACGGAGGCCGAGAGGCGCTGCAACGGACTTCGGTCCGCCACGCTCGGCCGGAACCATCCGACTCACAAGGGCGCCTCCCCTCACAGGGAGGTGCCGGCATGTCAGGAAAGTCCGTTGAGCTGCGGGAACTGCTGCAGCACCGGATCGCCGTCCTGGACGGCGCCTGGGGCACCATGCTGCAGGGTGCCGGGCTCACTCCCGCCGACTATCGCGGTGACCTGATCGGTGACCACCCGAAGGACGTCACCGGCGACCCCGACCTGCTCAACCTGACCCGCCCGGACGTCGTCCTCGACGTGCACCGCCAGTACCTGGCCGCGGGCGCGGACATCACCACCACGAACACGTTCACCGCCACCGGCATCGGCCAGGCCGACTACGCACTCCAACCGCTGGTCCGCGAGATGAACCTGCGCGGCGCACAGCTGGCCCGGCAGGCGGCCGACGAGTTCGGCGACCGCTTCGTCGCCGGGTCGATCGGACCGCTGAACGTCACGCTGTCCCTGTCACCGCGGGTCGACGACCCGGCGTACCGCGCGGTCACGTTCGAGCAGGTGCGTGCCGCGTACGCCGAGCAGATCGCGGCGCTCGCCGAGGGCGGCGTCGACCTGCTGCTGATCGAGACGATCTTCGACACGCTCAACGCGAAGGCCGCGATCACCGCCGCCCGCGACGTGGCGCCGCACCTGCCGCTGTGGATCTCGGTCACCATCGTGGACCTCTCCGGCCGCACGCTGTCCGGTCAGACGGTCGAGGCGTTCTGGACGTCGGTCCGGCACGCGAACCCGCTGGTCGTCGGCGTCAACTGCTCGCTGGGCGCCCGCGAGATGCGGCCGCACGTCACCGAGCTGTCCCGGCTGGCCGGCACGTTCACCGCCGCACACCCCAACGCCGGCCTGCCCAACGCGTTCGGCGGCTACGACCAGACCCCGGACGAGACCGGGCAGCTGCTGCGCGACTTCGCCGCGGACGGCCTGGTCAACATCGTCGGCGGCTGCTGCGGCACCACGCCCGAGCACATCGCGCGGATCGCGTCGGCCGTCCGGGAGGTCGCGCCGCGCGCCGTCCCGCAGCACCCGGCGCGCACGTCGTTCAGCGGCCTGGAGCCGTTCGGCATCGACGCGGACACCGGTTTCGTCATGATCGGCGAGCGCACCAACGTCACCGGATCGGCGAAGTTCCGCCGCCTCATCGAGGCCGACGACTTCCAGGCAGCCGTCGACGTGGCCCTGGACCAGGTGCGCGGCGGCGCGAACCTGCTCGACGTGAACATGGACGCCGACCTGCTGGACAGCGAGCAGGCCATGACGACGTTCCTGAACCTGATCGCGACCGAGCCCGAGGTGGCCCGCATCCCGATCATGGTGGACAGCTCGCGGTGGAGCGTGCTGGAGGCAGGTCTGGCGTGCGTGCAGGGCAAGGGCGTCGTCAACTCGATCAGCCTCAAGGAGGGCGAGGAGCTGTTCCTGGAGCAGGCCCGCCGCATCCGGGACTACGGCGCGGGCGTCGTCGTGATGGCGTTCGACGAGCAGGGGCAGGCCGACACGACCGAACGCAAGGTCGCGATCTGCGGGCGCGCCTACGACCTGCTCACCCAGCACGTGGGTTTCCCGGCCGAGGACATCATCTTCGACCCGAACGTGCTGGCCGTCGCCACCGGCATCGCCGAGCACAACGGGTACGCGAAGGCGTTCATCGAGTCGCTGCCACTGATCAAGCAGCGGTGCCCGGGCGTGCGCACCAGCGGCGGCATCTCCAACCTGTCGTTCTCGTTCCGCGGCAACAACGTCGTGCGCGAGGCGATGCACTCGGCGTTCCTGTTCCACGCCGTGCGTGCCGGTCTGGATATGGGCATCGTGAACGCCGGCCAGCTCGCCGTCTACCAGGACATCCCGGCCGACCTGCTGGAACTGGTCGAGGACGTGCTGTTCGACCGGCGGGAGGACGCGACCGACCGGCTCGTCGAGTTCGCCGAGACCGTGAAGGGGTCGGGCACCAAGCGGACCGTCGACCTGTCGTGGCGGCAGGCACCGGTCGCCGAACGGCTGTCGCACGCGCTGGTGCACGGCATCGTCGACTTCGTCGAGGAGGACACCGAGGAGGCCCGGCAGCAGGCCGACCGGCCGCTCGACGTGATCGAGGGCCCGCTGATGGACGGCATGAAGATCGTCGGCGACCTGTTCGGCTCCGGCAAGATGTTCCTGCCACAGGTGGTGAAGAGCGCGCGCGTGATGAAGCGCTCGGTCGCCTACCTGGAACCGTTCATGGAGGCGGAGAAGGAGGCGGCCAAGGCCGCCGGCCGGCTGGACACCGCTCGCGGCCAGGGCAAGATCGTGCTCGCCACGGTCAAGGGCGACGTGCACGACATCGGCAAGAACATCGTCGGCGTCGTGCTGGGCTGCAACAACTACGACGTCGTCGACCTGGGCGTGATGGTGCCGGCCGACACGATCCTGGACACGGCGCTCGCCGAGGGTGCCGACGCGATCGGCCTGTCCGGCCTGATCACGCCGTCGCTGGACCAGATGGTCAACGTGGCGGGGGAGATGCAGCGCAGGGGGCTGAAGCTGCCACTGCTGATCGGCGGTGCGACGACGTCCCGCCAGCACACGGCCGTGCGCGTCGCGCCGGAGTACGACGGCACGACGGTGCACGTGCTGGACGCGTCCCGGGTCGTCGGCGTCGTGTCCGACCTGCTGGACGCCGAACGCGCCGCGGGCCTGGACCTGAGCAACCGCGCGGAGCAGGAGCGGCTGCGCGAGCAGCACGCCAACACGAAGCGTCGGCCGATGCTGTCCCTGGCGCAGGCCCGCGCGAACGCCGAGCGGGTCGACTTCGACGACCTGCCGACCCCGGACTTCACCGGCACCCGGGTGCTGCGGCCCGCGCTGACCGAGCTGCGCGCCATGATCGACTGGCAGTTCCTGTTCCTGGCGTGGGAGCTGAAGGGCAAGTACCCGGCGATCCTGGAGCAGCCGGTGGCGCGCGAACTGTTCGACGACGCGAACACCCTGCTGGACGAGATCATCGCCGACGGATCACTGGAAGCCGTTGGCGCGTACGGTTTCTGGCCGGCGCACGCGGACGGCGACGACATCGTCCTGCCCGCCGAGGGACTGCCCGCCGACGGACGGCCCGCCGAGGGACCGCTGGCCGGGTCGGGCGCCGTCCGGTTCCCCATGCTGCGCCAGCAGACCAGCAAGCCCGACGGCCGGCCGAACCGGTCGCTGGCCGACTACGTGGCACCCGCCGGCGACCACCTGGGCGGTTTCGCCGTCGGCATCCTCGGGGCCGAGGACCTCGCCGCCAAGTACGAGGCCGACAACGACGACTACCGGGCGATCATGGTGAAGGCGCTGGCCGACCGGCTCGCCGAGGCGTTCGCCGAGTACATCCACCTGCAGGCCCGCCGCGACTGGTTCGAGCCGGACGCCGACCCGGCCATCGAGGACCTGCACGCCGAGCGCTTCCGCGGCATCCGCCCGGCGCTGGGCTACCCGGCCAGCCCGGACCACAGCCAGAAACGCATCCTGTTCGACCTGCTCGGCGCGGACAGGCTGGGCATCGGCCTGACCGAGTCGTACGCGATGACGCCGGCGGCGGCCGTCAGCGGCCTGATCTTCGCGCACCCGGCGTCGCGGTACTTCACCGTCGGCCGGCTGGGCCGGGACCAGGTCGAGGACTACGCGCGGCGCAGCGGCGTGGACGTGGCCGAGGTGGAGCGCTGGCTGCGGCCGAACCTGGCGTACGACCCTACGTGAGCGCGATCGGTTCCGGCCCCGGACGCACCTGGGACAGGTCGGGCGTGCGGTCCTCCCGGGACAGCAGTTCGGCGTAGCGGCCCAGCGCGCGGTCGCCCGCGCGGTGGTAGAACTCCGGCAGCGTCGCGTTCCTGCCCTCGTGGAAGGCCAGGAACTCCGGATCGGAGCGCAGCGTCCGCAGAATCGCCCGGAAGGCGGCGATGTCCGAGCGGAAACCGGCGGTGCGGGCCCGGTGCACCCAGCCGATGACCCGGTGCCCGGACGTGGCCCGCAGGCGCTTGCGCAGCATGTCCTGCGACGCGGCGTGCGAATACAGGTCGACGAGCAGCTCGTAGTAGGTGATCGGGTCGTAGTGCTTGACCGTGGTCACCAGGTACGGCGCGTAGTAGAAGTTGAACGGCATCTCGGCGAGCACCCGCCCGGACGCCACCATCTCGTCGTGCAGCGGCGTCCCGCCGAAGGGCACCGGGATGTTGATCGTCGGCCAGACGAACGGGGTGCGGTCCATGAAGCGCTTGGTCAGCTCGACCGGCTCGGTGCCCTGATCGGTGTCGAGCCCGAAGATGAAGTTGGCCTGCAGGTACGGCACGTTCCGCGCCAGTTCGGCGAAGTGCTCGGCCACGTGGTCGACCTTCTCCACGCCACCCCGCCGGCCCATGCCCGCCTTGTTCGAGTAGTCGGTCCATGACTCGACACCCGGCGCGACCATGACGCAGTTGGTGTCCTTCAACCGTTGCGGCCGGTCGCCGCGCAGCACGGTGAGCGAACTCTCGATGATGTAGGGCGGCCGTTCGCCGGGTGGCTGGGCCTGGAGGACGTCGAAGACCTGGTCGAACTTGATCGCGAAGTTCGCGTCGTGGAACACGATCAGCCTGCCCGGCAGTTCCTTGGCGACGTACCGCAGGTCGTCGGCCAACCGGTCGGCGGGCAGTTGGCGGTACGTGCTGTTCCAGTCGATGCAGAAGTCGCACCGGTAGGGACAGCCCATGCTGGCGAGCATCGGCACGGCCGTCAGCGGCAGTGGCCTGCTGCCCCAGAAGAACGCCGAGGCGCGGATCTCGGGCATCCGTTCCTCGACGGTCGGCACGTCGTCGAACGGCCGTTTGGCCGAGATGATGTTGCCCGGGTCGAACTGCCCGGTCAGGATGTCCCCGACCAGCTCCGCGTCGCATTCCCGCACGACGAGGTCGAAGAAGCGCAGGCAGTCCACCGGAAAGGCCCTGGCGTGCGGGCCGCCGATGACGGTCCGCACCCCGGCCCGACGGTAGATCCGCGCCAGCGCGTACGCGAGGTGGCTGACCTGCGTGTAACAGGAGATGAACACGACGTCCAGGTCGTTGGGCAGCAGCCGGTGCGGTGCTCCCAGGCCGTAGTAGGTGGCGTAGTGCGTCTGGTGTCCCAACCGTCTGCACCACACCGACACCGCCTGCGGCGTGATGCTCGCGAACTGCTTGCTGATCAGCAGCTGGTAGGCGATTTCCGCCGGGCGCCGCGCCGGCGGCGCCAGGATGTCCAGGACCCCTACCCTCATCGCGGGGGCTCCCGATCCGTCCACTGTGTACTGACGGTGGGATCGGCTGTGGTCACACGGACCTCCAGGTCATCGTGGCGGCGCGCGGAGGTTCGGGTCCCCCGTCGTGACTACCACGATCTGTCGAAGCCTACGCGCCCTGGACGCGTTCTGTCCGGTGTTCGCCGTCGACCTTGCGGCAACCCCGGCGGGTGAGTTACGATCCGAACCGGATCGAATCGAAACTGGGAGGCGGCGATGAAGGTCAAGGGTTTCGACCACTTGGTGCTGAACGTGACGGACGTCGAGAAGTCGCTGGAGTTCTACACCGGTCCGCTGGGCCTGACGGCGGAACGGGTCGACGAGTGGCGGGCCGGCACCCTGCCGTTCCCGTCGGTACGGGTCAACGAGGCGACGGTCATCGACCTGTTCGCCAAGTCCCGCGGTGAGTCCAATGTGGACCACTTCTGCCTGGTCGTGGAACCGCTGGACTGGCAGGAGGTCGTCGGCTCCGGCACGTTCGACGTCCTGGAGGGGCCCGTCCCGCGATGGGGTGCCCGCGGTCAGGCGCAGTCCATCTACGTGCGCGACCCGGACGGCAACACGATCGAGCTGCGCTGGTACCCGCAGGACTCCGCGGCGTGACGGGTGGACGGCCGCGCGACCCGGCCATCGACGCGAACGTCCTGGCCGCCACGCTCGACGTGCTCCGCGAACACGGCTACCGCACGTTCGCGATCGAGACGGTGGCGGCCAGGGCGGGCACGACGAAGGCCGCGATCCGGCGGCGGTGGCCGGTGCGCCAGCGCCTGATCATCGACGCGCTGGCATCCGTGCTGGTCACCCCGCCGGTGCCGGACAACGGCTGCACGCGCTGCGATCTCATCCAGAGCGTCCGCCTGCTCGCCGAGGCGCTGCACGAGCGACTGCCCGACGGCGTGCTCGCGCCGCTGGTGGCGGACTGCGCGGGCGACGCCGACCTGCACGCCCACCTGACGGACGTGCTGGTCCAGCCGAGCCGGAACGCGGCGGCGGTGGCGGTGCGACGCGCGGTGGACCGGGGCGACCTGCGACCGGACGTCGACCCCGACCTGCTGGTCGACCTGCTCGCGTCGGTCGTGTACCAGCGAGCGCTGTTCGGCGACGACAAGACGTCGGCTGCGCCCCTGGTGGACCTGCTGCTGCGCGGCGTCGCGGTCGATTTCGACCGGCTGCTGTGGATCAGCCGTCAACCGGCACACGTGCGACACCTGCACTGACCGTTGACGTCCGATTTCCGCCAGCGCGGCGGCCGTTCGCACGCCAGGGTGGAGGGCATGCGAGTACACACGGTCGTGGACAGCCCGGTCGGCCCACTGACGCTGGTGGCGACGGACGGCGTGCTGAGCGGCGTCTACATGGACCGGCAGCGGCACCTGCCGCCGGTCGAGACGTTCGGCCACCGCGACGACGAACCGTTCGCCGAGGCACGCACCCAACTGGCCGAGTACTTCACCGGCGAGCGCACCGAGTTCGACCTGCCACTGACCCTGGTGGGCACGCCGTTCCAGCGCGTCGTCTGGACCGCGCTGCGGGACATTCCCTACGGCGCAACGATTTCCTACGGTGAGCTGGCCGACCGGATCGGCAGGCCGACGGCGTCGCGCGCGGTCGGCCTGGCCAACGGCAAGAACCCGATCAGCATCATCGTGCCGTGCCACCGCGTGGTCGGCGCGAGCGGCGACCTGACCGGCTACGGCGGCGGCATCCAGCGCAAACGCCACCTGCTGGACTTCGAACGGAACCACGCGACCGCGCTGCTGTGACGTCCGGCGTTCCGGGCTGTGACGTCTAGCGTTCCGGCTTGCGCGGCCGCCGGAAGCTGTCCTCGATGCGCTGCGCGGCGGCGACGATGCGCTCGGCGACTTCGTCCAGGCGGTTCTGGTGGGCGTCGATGCGGTCCAGCTGCTCGCTGATGTGCTGCAGTTCGTGCTCGATGACCGACAGCCGCCCGGGCACGTCCTGGTCGGAGTTGACGACCGGGTCGCCCGCCTTCGGTGGCCGCTGTCCCCTGAGGACTGCGGACAGGTGGTTCGGGTGCCATTCCAGCGCCTCGGACAGCGCTTCCAGCGTGCGGGCGCTGCGGTGCCGTTGCACCGTGTTGTTCTGGATCTCGCCGACGATCGCCTTGGAGACGCGGGACCGCTCGATCAGCTGGCGCTGGCTCAGGGAGAGTTCCGTCATGCGGTCGATCACGGCCCGTGCGACCGCCGCCCAGTCCTCCGTCACCCATTCCTCCGCGCTCCGATGTGCAGCAGAGACTATCGCGCACACAATTCCGCGGCCGCTCTCACACGGCGTTTCTCGACTGCGGGATGAAATAAGACGACAAATTGGGATTGAATTATCCCGGATCAAATCAGGCCGAGATATTCGTGCAGTCGGTGCGCGCCGGCGAGCATGGCCAGCGCCCGCGCGTCCAGTGCCGCCCGCCGTTCCGCGATCGCGGCGTGCAGCGCGTCGGTCCCGCCGGTCGCCCGCAGCCCGTCGAGCACGGGACGGATCCGGTCGAACAGGTACCGCCCCTGGCGCAGCAGATGGATGATCCGCGCGTCCCGGATGTCGGCGGCGGTGTACCGGCGGTACCGCGTGCCCCGCTCCCGGCCCGGCGCGAGCAGCCCGGCGGCCTCCCACACCCGTAGCGCGGAGGGCCGCACACCGAGGTGGTGCGCGAGTTCGCCGACGTACATCTCCCGCTCCGGCACGGCGGGCTCGTCCGTGGCCACGGCCGCCAGCGTCGTCTCGGTCTCGGCCAGCATGCGCCGCTGCCGGTCCAGGTCGGCGTGGCTCGCGTCCAGCAGCGCCAGCGCGGCGGCGACGTCCCCGCCGTTGACGTGCCGCAGCACGGCCCGCGCGGTGGGCGTGCCGTGCCCGGCGGCGAGGGCACCGTAGGCGAGCAGCGCGGCGAGGTGCTCCGGCCCGTAGCGCCGGTAGCCGCTGGCGGACCGGTCGGCGGCGCGCAGCACGCCTGCCTCCTCCAGGTTGCGCACGTGCTGCGTCGACACGCCGGCCTGCCGGGCCAGGTCAACCGGCCGCATGGGACTCCTTCCGGAAACGCGGTTGCCGAGCGGATCATGGCATCGTTAGCCTGCGTGGGCGCCCTCGATACGGCGGAAAGGAGGTGGGAGCAGTGGCTACGACGACATCCACGCGCTTCCGCCTCGCCACGAGGGTGTCGGGGGTCTGACCGGGAGCGCCGTTCCCGGAAGGACATCCCCATGACCGATCTGGTCATCCGCCCGCTCACGGCGGGCGAGGAACCACTGTTCGACTCGTTGCCCGACCGCGGCCTGGTCGGCCTGGCGGCGTTCGGCAAACGTTTTCGTGACATGGCCGCGGCCGGCGAGTACCGCCCCGAATGGACGTGGGTGGCACTGCGCGACGGCGAGGTGGTCGCCCGGGCAGCCTGGTGGGCCGGCCCGGACGACACGGAGCCGTTCTGCCTGGACTGGTTCGACTTCACCGACGCGGACGCCGGGGTCGAGCTGCTGCGAACGGCGCCGTACCGAGGGGAGTACCCGCTCCGCCTGCCGCCGGACTGGCGCGACTCGCCCGAGGTTCGTGCGGCGGCCGACGAACGCATCGCGGCGGTGCGGGCGGTCGGCATGACGCGCCTGGTCGAGCGCTTCAACTACCGCTGGACACCGGACTGCGGCATCCCCGACCGCCCGGGCCGCCTGGAGTTCCGCCCCGAACCGGACGACGAGGTCATCCTCGACGTGTTCCGGAGGGTCCTGGACGGCACCCTGGACGCCCACGCCCGACGGACGATCGCCGAGTCGGGTGTTGCCGCGGCGGCCCAGGAGGACCTGGACATCCTCCGCTGGATGCCCAGCCCACGCGAGTGGTGGCGGCTGGCGTACACGAGGACGGGTGAACTGGTCGGCTTCACGGCGCCGAGCCGCAACTACAGCGACCCGGTGGTCGGCTACATCGCGGTGCTCCCGGAACACCGAGGCAACGGCTACGCGTACGACCTCCTGGTCGAAACCACGCACCTGCTGCTGGCCGAAGGAGTCGACCGAATAGTCGCCGCGACGGACGTCACCAACACACCGATGGCGGCGGCGTTCGCCAAGGCCGGCTACCCGATCTTCCAACGCCGAATCGACTTCGTCTGATCGCCTCCACCGTGGCGCACGGCCGGCGAACCCGATGGCCGGTTCGTCGCGCCACGGTGGGCCTCCCGGAGGACGCGGTGAGCGGCGGTTCTACTCCTCGCCGGAGAACCGTTCCCACGCGGACTGCCGGGTGATCTGCAGCGCAGAGCCGATGCGAGCCCAGGTAATCCTGCGCTCGCGCAAGATGGCGATGAGCCGCTGGATGCTCGCCTCGGTCTGGGTGCCGACGGCGGCAATGCGCGGGAGCAGGTCAAGGATCTGCTCGTCGGTCATGGACTCACCCCAGGCGGCCAGTTGCGCAGTCGGCTCCGCTACCTGCGCCTTCGAGTCCGCAGGCTTGCGACTCTCGGCCGCGAGCACGTCATTGCACTTGCCGACGCACACGTTGCAGATGTAGACGCCCGGCCCAGCGATGATCTTCTCGACGTCCGAGCTCGGCGTGGCACAGAACGAACAACGCAGCTGGACCGCCGCCGCGGCACCTTGCGTTTCGATGCTCATGGGACCCCTCGGTGACCGAGTTCCTTGTCAGGCAATCCCTGACACTTGTCAGGAAGGACCTTACATCACCGAACGTGCCGGCACCAGCCACTCGGCTCCGGCCTGGGTGTTCGACGTCCCCAAGCGCTGTGTCGATGACGTCGCCCGCGACAGTGACGGTGCCGTCGTGGGTTGCCCATTCCTGCCATGCCAACAAAAACGCGGAGCTGAGGCCCGCCGCCCTGAGAGGCGAGTGCTGAAGGCCGGTCGCTCCCCGCAATGCCTGCCGCACCGGTCCGTTGTCTCCGCTGCGGAGCCAAATAGTGTGCTTCCCCTCGTAGCGTGGAGACCTGAACCCAGAGAGATGATCAGGTCGTGGGAAACATCAGGCGCCAGTTCGACCCGGAGTTCCGGGCCGGCGCGGTGCGCATCGTCACCGAGACCGACAAACCGGTCGCCCAGGTCGCACGCGACCTGGGAATCAGCCCCTACACCCTGCACAACTGGGTGCAGGCCCACCGGCGTCAGACCGAGCAGTCTCAGGTTGAGGTGACCGAGTCCGAGCGGGAGGAACTGGCCCGGTTGCGGGACGAGAAAGCCCGGTGGGCCAAGGAAAAGGCGGAGCTGGAGATGGAGCGTGATGTCCTCAAGCGCTCCGTGGTCCTGTGGGTGCAGGATGCGATGAACCAGTGATCGTGGCGGAGTTCATCGCGTCCCAGAGGACCGGGTATGGCGTTCCGCACACGATCGCCTGCCGAGCCCTGGAGGTCTCGCCGTCCTGGTTCTACAAGTGGATCAACCACACACCCACCGCCCGCGACCAGCGGCGGGAGCGGTTGGACGAGCAGATCCGCAGGGTGTTCACCGCCTCGGGCGGCACCTACGGCAGCCCGCGGATCACCGATGAGCTGCGCGAAGCCGGCTGGAAGGTCTCGGCGAACACCGTGGCGGCGCGGATGGTCGAGCTGGGCCTGGCCGGGCGACCGCCCAAGCGGCGCCGGTCGCTGACTCGGCAGGGCCGCCGCCCGGTCGCCCGCGACCTGGTCCGACGTGTGTTCACCGCGGTGGCGCCGGACGTGCTGTGGTGCGGGGACGTGACCCAGATCGACACCGACGAGGGACCGCTGTACCTGGCCACCACCGAGGACTTGTTCTCCCGCCGGATGCTGGGTTATGCGATGTCCAAGCATCATGATTCCGCTCTGGTGGTGGCGTCGTTGCGGATGGCCGCCACTACCCGGGGCGGCGACGTGGACGGGGTGATCTTCCACAGCGACCGCGGGTCCGAAGCCGAATACACCGCCGCGGCGACCGGCGCTGCCTGTCAGGCGTTGGGGATCGTGCAGTCGATGGGTCGAGTGGGCTCGGCGTTGGACAACGCCGCGGCTGAGTCGTTCAACTCCACGCTGAAGGTCGAGTTCGTGCACCGCCACCGGTTCGCTACCCGGGTCGAGGCTCGGATCAGGGTCGCGACCTGGATCGCGGACTTCTACAACACCACCCGCCGGCACAGCGCCAATGACGGGTGGGCGCCGATCCCGTTCGAGCATCAGATGGCACAAGCACGGGCGGCGTCAACGACGCAGGTCAGTCCCCAAGTGGCATAACACCGTCTCCACGAGTCGAGGGGATTGACACCCGCCGAGCCCAAGATCACATGCTACGACGCCCGAACTCAGCCTGTTGTCGGCCTTGGGTTCATGGTAAAAGAGTACGGAGATTCCGCACTGCGGACGTTTTGGCGAACTATCCCCCGACTGGCGTATTAACGGGGTTGTGCCGCTTGGTCTGGTTCGCTAACGTTCGAACACGTAGTTGGCAAGAGCTACGGGAACCGGCGCCACTGGGGGCGTGATGGGCGGTGCATCGGCTTTGCGGGTCATCCCGGTGGGGTCGGTCGCGAAGAGGAAACGTCTACCGAGGATCTCTAACGCTAGCTCGGTGCCGGGTTTGCAAGCTGTTAACTGGCATCCAGTTGCGCAGACAGCTGATGGTCACACCATCGTTGTCACAGTGCATGTGAGTGCCGAACGTATCATCGGCGTCGTTGGTGTCACCGTAACGGAAACCGACGAGTCGGTGAGCATCGACGTATTCGGTCAGACCGATCCGTCAAACTTGGCGCGCACACTAGCCTCCGTGTATTCAGACTTTCTTATCGACCTCGATCGACCACTCGGCGAACGTCGTCTACACCGCTCCGAATAAGACTCCCGGCTTCCCCGGGAGAATCGTTGCGCTCAATGCCGAGCGTTTCATCGCGTAAAAATTTGAGTAGCTCGCATAGATTGGTGGCAGATGATTCATCGAACGAAACTGGCTACTATTGTAGCCTTTGCAGGCCTGCTGTCCGCTGTAGCAGGAATGAGTCCAACTGTAGCGGCCGCGGCTTCCGCCGAAGCTCCGATGTCAGCGGCTCAGCTAAACACCATCGCCCAGGAAAACCCGAAAAGCTTCGCTGGGGTGTACATCGACAAGTCGAACGTCGTGCACGTCGAAGTCGTGCCCGG
>DASZXM010000275.1:0-9926 GCA_035546415.1 Pseudonocardiaceae bacterium | reverse complement strand
TCGAGTGACCCGGGTTCGACGCCGACCGGCAGGTGGCAGCACACCGGGTCGCCCGGGACGGCCAGTGCGGACGCGGCCAGCGCGGCGGCTTCGGCGGCGTGCTGTGCCGAAGGCACCAACCGGCGCGCCGCGAGCAGTCGTGACCGCCACTCGCGTTTGGAGTAGCGATCTTCTCCCGGCTTGCTCACCGCATGAGGTTAGGCTCGCTCACCATGAGCCCGACGCGCGCCTTCCAGACCGCCATCGTGCCCGCTGCTGGCCTCGGCACCAGATTCCTGCCGACCACCAAGGCGGTCCCCAAGGAGCTGCTGCCCGTCGTCGACACCCCCGGGATCGAACTGGTCGCCGCCGAGGCCGCGGAGGCCGGCGCGAGCCGCCTGGTCGTCGTCAGGTCGCCGGACAAGAAGGCCGTCGTGCAGTACTTCCGCCCGCAGCCGGAGCTGGAGCGGACGCTGGAGGAGCGCGGCAAGACCGACCTGGCCGCGAAGGTGCGCAGGGCCGCCGAGCTGATCGAGGTCGTCGACGCCGTCCAGGACAAGGCGCTGGGCCTGGGGCACGCCGTGGCCTGCGCGGAACCGGCGCTGACCGACGCCGACGAGGCCGTCGCCGTCCTGCTGCCGGACGACCTGGTGCTGCCCAACGGGGTGCTGACCAGGATGGCCGAGGTCCGCTCCCGCTACGGCGGCAGCGTGTTGTGTGCGTTCGACATCCCCCGCGAGGAGATCTCCGCCTACGGCGTGTTCGACGTCGCCGACACCGATGCCGAGGACGTCAAGCGCGTGCACGGCATGGTGGAGAAGCCGAAACCGCAGGACGCGCCGTCCACGTTCGCCGCCGCCGGCCGGTACCTGCTCGACCGGGCGATCTTCGACGCGTTGCGCCGGATCACGCCGGGCGCGGGTGGCGAGCTGCAACTCACCGACGCTGTTGCTTTACTGATCGACGAGGGGCATCCGGTGCACGTCGTCGTCCATTCGGGCGGCCGACACGACCTCGGCAATCCCGGCGGATTCCTCCGGGCCGCTGTTGACTTTGCACTGGAGCATCCGGACTACGGACCGGCGCTGCGCGAGTGGCTGCGGGAGCGACTCGATAACTCCTGACGGTGCGGCCGGCACGGCGCCGGGGCACCGCCGAACTGCGAGGACCAGCCGATGAGATCAGTAGACGAGCAGCTCGCCAGGGTGCTGGCCGGCGCGGTGAGGCCCGCGCCGGTGCGTGTGGCGATCTCCGAGGCCCAGGGCCTGCTGTGTGCCGAGGAGGTCGTGGCCGAGCGGGCGCTGCCCGGGTTCGACCAGGCTGCCGTCGACGGGTATGCCGTGCGCAGCGTGGACGTCCAGTCCGCCGGCACGGAGCCGGTCACCCTCCCCGTCGTGGGCGAGATCCCGACAGGGTCACGGCAGCCCAGACGGCTGCAACCGGGCCAGGCGGTGCGGGTGTCCACCGGGGCACCGCTGCCGACGCTGGCCGACGCCGTCGTGCCGACGGACTACACGGACGGCCACGACGCCCGGGTCACCATCGAACGGCCGGTGCCGTCGGCCGCGTTCGTCCGCCGGACCGGCGAGGACGTCCAGCCCGGTGACGTGGCGGTGCGGCGCGGGTCGACGATCGGCGCCGCCCAGGTGGGCCTGCTGGCAGCGGTCGGCAGGGACAAGGTGCTCGTGCACCCCAGGCCGCGGGTGTCGGTGATCTCGGTGGGCGACGAGCTGGTCGACATCGGGCGTACGCCAGGGCCTGGCCAGGTGTACGACGTGAACTCGTACGCGCTGGCCGCCGCGGCCCGGGACGCCGGCGCCGAGGTTGCCAGGGTCGGCATCGTCCCCGGTGACGCCAAACGTTTGCGTGAGGTCGTCGAGGGTCGGCTGCTGCTCTCCGAAGTAGTCGTCGTCGCCGGTGGCGTCGGCGGCGCGGGCGGCCAGGAGATCCACGAAGCGCTGGGCGAACTCGGCAACGTCGACGTGACCAGGGTCGCGATGCACCCCGGGTCCGTGCAGGGCTTCGGCCGGCTGGGTCCCGACCTCGTGCCCACGTTCCTGCTGCCCAGCAACCCGATGAGCGCGCTCGTCGTGTTCGAGGTGCTGGTCCGGCCGCTGATCCGGGTGGCGCTGGGCAAGCGCAGCCCGCACCGGCGGATCGTCAGCGCCCGGCTGCTGTCGCCAGTGGCGTCCAGCAAGGGTCGCAAGGGCTTCCTCCGCGGCCAGCTGTTGCGGGACACCAGCACGGACGAATACCTGGTCCAGCCGCTGGGCACGTCCGGAGCGCACCTGCTCGCGTCACTGGCCGAGGCGAACTGTCTGATCCTCGTCGACGAGGAGACCACGGAGGTCGCGGTCGGCGACGACGTCCAGGTGACATTCCTGGCCCAACGGGGGTGACACCGGCCGGACGGCGGCCGGATATCTTCGACGGACCCGGAGCGATGAGTCGAGGAGCGCAGGGTGCCCGCCGAACTTGGACTACCCGCCGGAGCAGGCGACGCCGGCTGGCCGGGCGGCGCATCGACCGGCCGGCACCCCGGCTGGCCGGCGCGGCTCGGCCCGCTCGCCGTCCCAGCGGGCACCATCGAGTTACGCCCGCCACGGCTGTTCGACGCGTCCGCGTGGAGCCGCATCCGGCTGCGTGACCGTGCCCACCTGGAGAACTGGGAGCCCAGCGGCCCCGGCAGGTGGGACGAGCGCAACTCGTCCCTGGCGTGGCCGTCTCAGTGGTGGGCGCTGCGGTCGCTGGCGCGCAGCGGCCAGTCACTGCCGTTCGTGATCACCGTGGACGGTGAACTCGCTGGTCAAATCACCGTCGGCAACGTGGTGCGGGGTGCACTGTGCTCGGCGTGGATCGGGTACTGGGTGGCCAGCCACCTGGTCCGCGGCGGTGTCGCCACAGCGGCGGTCGCGCTGCTGGTCGACCACTGTTTCACCAGCGCCGGGCTACACCGGTTGGAGGCGACCGTGCGGCCGGAGAACGGCCCCAGCCTGCGGGTACTGGACAAGCTGGGCTTCCAGCGGGAGGGCCTGTTCCGGCGGTACCTGGACGTCGCGGGCGGCTGGCGGGACCACTACTGCTTCGCGCTGACCACGGAGGACGCCCCCGCTGGCCTGGTGAACCGTCTGGTCGGGCAGGGACGCGCCCGAATCCCCTGACCGGTTCGCCCGTTCGGGCGATTATCGGGTGTGGTAAGGCCGAATTGGTATCTCCCGGCGTGGCACCGACACGTATGTGACTGTTGTGACTAGCGTGGCTACGGCAGCAGCAGTGCCATGTGTGTAGGGGGAGGTGACGGGGACATGCCCAGTTCGCTCATCATCGTTGCCTTGGTGGTCGCGTGGCTGCTCGTCCTCGTCCCCATCGTTGCCCGCCGGCGCCAGGAGGTGGCGAGGACAGCGGACTCCACCCTCGCGGCGCGGGTCGTCCGCAGCGGGGGCGTGCACAGCACGGCGGAGGAGGAGCCCATCATGTCCGATTCCGGAGAGGCCGACACAGAACTCGACACCGAAGAGTTCGAGGACGAGTACTACGACGACGAGTACGCCGACGACCTCGACTACGCCGACGACATGGAGTACGAGGACACCGACGGCTACGAGCAGACGGAGCCGCGGCCGTACCGACCCGGCCGGGGCGGCTTCGACCCGGAAGCCGCCGCCATGACGGCCCGCGCCCGGTACACGTTCCGCCAGCGGGTGGTCGTCCTCATGCTGACGGCGGCCCTCATCACCGGCGTGGTCGGCGCCACGGTCGCGCCGATGGCGTGGTGGCTGCACGCGGCCATCGACATCGGCCTGGTCGGGTACCTCGCGTACCTGCGCCGCCAGGTTCGCATCGAGGAGGAGATCCGCGAACGCCGCACGGCACGCCTGGCCACGGCCCAGCCACCGCACCGCGCCCCGGCACCTGAATCGGTGATCGAGGACGACGCGGTCGACGACATGGACGACGTGGTCGAGGAACCGGCACCGGAGCCGAAGCTACCCCAGCGCCAGCCGCTGACCAGGTACGTCCACCCGGGCACGGTCGTGGTCGACACGGACGACGAGGACCCGATGTTCGCCGAACTCGACGACCCGGGAGCGCTCCCGTACCGCCGGGCGGTGGGCGAGTAGCTTGATCGAAGGGGGGTGCGCGGAGGCACGGCAGGCAACTGCTATGCTTCCGCTGCACTTCCAAGGGGCTGTAGCGCAGTTGGTAGCGCGTCTCGTTCGCATCGAGAAGGTCAGGGGTTCGATTCCCCTCAGCTCCACTCTAGAAGGCTTACTAGAACGCTGGACCAAGTCTATGCCAGCTAGCGCCTCGCTACCCTGAGTAGCCGCGGAACCGCTCTCGTCGCAGGGGCGAGCCGTCTGGCATTTTCAACTGGGTAATCGACTACCTTGCCAGCACGGTGGACGATGAGAAGAACTCGCCGAGTTGGCGTGAGCGGCTTGTTGGTCGCGGCAACGCGGCCAACGTGGCGCCGAGGAGGCGTGCACGAGGATGGCCACGGCGGCGATTGCGCCGATGGCGAGCAGGCCCCCGGTCCGGCGTGCTCGCGGTGCGCTGCTGGTGTTGGGGGCGTGGCCGTGTCGATACTCCGGTCCCTCGGTGGGAAGCTGTCGCTGTTGTGGACTGTCGCCAGTGGACTCGTGACCGTCATTGTCGCCGGCCTCCGACCTCCGCACGGGGTGATGGCCTGCACGTGGACCGTTCCCGGATCGGTGGATGGCGGCTACGGGCTCTGGGCGCCCTCGCGGGTCGCGCCGAGGTGGCCATGTTCGGTGATTGCCGTGCGGTAGGCGGGTGCCGGCTGCGACGATGGCCTTGTGACCAGCAACGCGGTGATCGTGGAGTTGTTGAAACGCCATGTCCTGCGGCCGGACGAGCAGGTCGTGCGGGTGCGGAACTGGCCGGACGGGATGGCGTTGACCACCAGTCTCGGCCGGCATCTGGTGGGTGGTTCCGAGTCGCCTTCCTGGCTGGTCAGCCGGGAGGAGTGGGTCGACGACGTGGTCATCGTCGACCGCGACGACCTCATCATCGAGGGGGGTGGCAATCCCGCGGAGCGGCACGGGTTCCTGATGTTGACCGATGGCCGGCACGTCTACCTCAACGATTCCGTCGCCGTTGCCGAACTGGGGCGGCGGCTCGACGGTGGCATCAACCCGACCGCGTACGCCGAGGTGTTGGTGGAGTTCCATCCCTACGGTTCCGCGATACGCACGGTGTTGTCCGAACCGGACACGTTGCGGAAACTGATCGGCCACGACGACGTTCCGGACATCGAACCTCCCCGCCTCGCGCGGACACCGGCCGGGCTGGTGCTCACGTTCGGATCGGCGTGCCAGTACCGGTGGCCCCTCGAAGGCCCGCTGCTCGACCTCGTGACGTGGACGGTCCGGGTGCCCACAGGTGGACTCGCGCGCTGGGAGTCCCAGTACGTGGCCCGACGACTCCAGCTCGATCCCCGGCCCGGATTCCCCCGTGCCGGGTTCGGCGTGAACATTCCGTCCGTGGACAAGGCGCATGGCTTGCCGGTCGATCCGCCACCGGTCGACGAGGCGAAGCGGATCGCCCAGATGTGGCTCGACGGCGAACCAGGCGAACCGGACGAAACGGGGAATGGTTGACCGCGATCAGGACTGGTCGTCGGAGCTGATCACCTGATCGACGACGACCTCGATGACGCGGTCGCGTTCACCGGGCTCGATCACCCGGGATTCGCCGAGCTCGATGCGGAGGCGCTGGGCGATCGTCGCCGCCGGTTTCGCGTCCTTCTTGCGCACCTCGACGTACACCGCCCAGGCCAGGTCGGCCGCGGCGACGATCAGCGACGCCAACGAGATCACGTCGACGTACCGGTCGGGACGGTCCTCGCGGCCACCGCCGCGTGCGCGTCGTTCGTCGAGGGCGGACTCGATCTCCACCGCCAACCCCGGCCGGCGAGCGCTCGCCAACCGCCGACCGGCGGCGCGGGCGATCCACCGGACCGGATCGTCGTGCGTGGTCATTCCGATCCCCCTCGTCGGTACTTCTCGACGGCGTCGAGCGCCGCCAGGTCGTCGGCCAAGGCGGTCCGATCGCCGAGCTGTTGGTCGATCTCCACTGCACCCCGGAACAGCTCCGCGGCGTGATCGAGCCTTCCCTGACGCTGGGCGACGTGGCCCAGTGCACGGTAGTTGATGGCAACCGACGCCAACAGGCCGAGCTGTTCGTTGATGACGAGGGACTGCCGGTGCCAGCGTTCGGCCTCCACCAGCCGGCCCCGGTGCAGCGCCAGGGAGCCGAGACAGCTGCAACTCATCGCCTCGTGCGACCGATCGGACAATTCCTTGCTGGCGTCCAGTGACGCCAAGAAACAGGTCTCCGCCTCGTCCAGGTCGCCGCGTGCGTGGGCCAGCGCACCCAACTCGCGGTAGTTCGCCGTCACGCCGTACCAGTCGCGTTTGTCTTCCGCCATGGCCAGTGACTGGCGATACGCGGCTTCCGCGTCGTCGAGTTGCCCCCGCAGCCGGGCCAGCTTGCCCGCGCGCTCCAGGTCCAGGGCGGTGGTCTTTCCGGACCGGAGGGTGCGAGACTTCTGGTGCCAGTTCTCCGCTTCGTCGACCCGACCCCGACGCCTCGCGATGACGGCAAGGAAATCACACACTTCGGCGAGATTGGACCGCACCGGCACCAGGTTCGCCTGCGTCGTCAGTTTCTCGTGGATCTTCAGGAAACCTAGTTCAGCGGCATCGAGATCGCCTGCCATCAAGTGGCGGTGGGCCCGCATCGTCACCAGATAGCGCCACAGCGAACCAGCCGGACTGTCGAGCACACCCGGTTGGTCCCGCTCGGCCCACACGAGCCGGTCCAGCCGCGCCGAACCGGCGAGACCGTCCTCGGGGTGGGGCACGTCGGCGGTGGACTCGAGCCGGTGCAGCGCCAGGTCGGCCCATTCGCTCGCCTGCTGCCGCGCGCCCCGTGCCGACCAGTACCGGTCGAATGCCCGCAGGATGGCCCGGGCGGCACGCCAGTTCCGTCGCCCGAGGCTGTATCTGAGCAAGTCGCCCAGGTTGCGCTGGTGGAGGCCGATCATGGCCAGCGGTGCCGTGTCGTTGCCGCTGTCGATCTCCCTGCTCGCCCAGTTCGCGAACGCGACGTAGGCGTCGAGCAGCACGATGTGGACAGCCGCGCGTTGGGCGACGTAGACGTTGTGCCCCTCCATACGCCACAACTCGACCAGATATCCGGGCAGGACCGGGTGAACCGCGTAGCTGGAGCCACGCAGTCGCGTGAGCAGTCCGACGTCGGCAGCCTCGCGCAGCACCGAAACCCAGTCGTCCAGAGTGGTTCCGTCGAATCGGTCCGGCATGGCGGTCGGCTGGGAGACGAGGGCGAGGATGCCGGCGTCGACGACGCCGTGGAACAGCGAGACCATCACCAGCATCCGGCGGGTGTCGGCACGCAGCTGTGCGACGGAGTAGGTGATGCTCGCCGACAGCGACGTCGTGTGGTCGCCGCCGGGAAGGGGGACGAGTCCGCGCAACGCCGCCAGCAGGGCTGCCGGATCGGTGGTGTCCAGGCGGGGCAGGGTCAGCCGCATGCTCAGCGGATGGCCGGCCAGCCACTCCATCAACTCGCCGAACGCCCTGTCCTCGCGGCGCCGCCGCGCGTCGGGATGGCCGGTGAGCAGGTGGTCGCCGTACTCGTACGCCTCCTCGCGGGACAGGCCGCCGAGCGGTATCCGCCGCACGTCGCCGAGCCACGGTTCGGCGGTACGGCTGGTGATGAGTACGGCACTGCGCCCACCGGCTGCCACATCGGCGAGGAAGGCGCGCAGTTCGGCGCGGCCTGCCTCGTCCAGTGTCGGCGTCGCGGCGGTCGGGTCGGGCATCGAGTGCACCGACTCGAAGTTGTCCCACACCACCAACGCCCGCCGCGCCGCCAGTTCCCGTACGACGCTCTCCCGGCGCTCGTCCGGTCCGAGCGACTCGAAGACCGGGCCGACGATCCGCGGCCCGATCGTGGCCAACACCGATCGCAGGTCGAAGGACGCGCTGCCGGGCTGGAAGGAATGCCTGATCACGAGGTCGGGCTCGGTGACGGCGCCCGTTTCCCACCACCACCGACCGAACGCCTTCGCCAGTTCGGTCTTGCCGGTCCCGCCGGGGCCGTGCAGCACCAGCACGTGGTCCAACCGGGCCGCGACCTCCAGTTCGTAGAACAGTCCGTCCCGGCCGACGAACACGCCGTCCGCTTCGAACCCCCGCGGCGTGCGGCTCGTGGCGCCGTCGGGCGGCGACGGGGCGGACCGGTCGAACTCGATGTCCCGGGCCGAGTAGTGCACCGGGACCATCCAGTCCGCCAGCGGGCGGGGTCCCTTCGGGCTCGGCCGTTCGTTCCTGCCGGCCAGTTGCTCACGACCGGCCGTGACCGCGTCGGTGATCCGGCCGCCGGCGACGAGATGGCGGTAGAACGCCGTCATGAAATCCGCGGCGGCGACCGCGTACACGCTGTAGGCCATCGCGACCACCGACGACGTCCCGCCGGCGAGCAGTCGGGTGGCCACGGTGGCGCCGAGTTCCCGTCCGATGGCGCCGGAGTGACAGGCATTGAGCACCACCACCGGCACCCCGGCGAGCGCGTCGGCGACGTCGTCGGCGGGCACCGCGTCAGCACCACCCTCGGGTTTCTCGAACACCAACACGCCGGTCCCGCCCGCCAACGCACCATGACCGTCGAAATGAACCACGTGAAAGGGTTCGCCCGCGGCCCGCGCGGCGCGCAGCGTCTCGGTCAGCGCCGTCAGGGTCGGCGGCCGCAGCACGACCAACTCGACCTGCCCCTGAAACCCGGCCAGCTGGTCGAGCAGTGGCCGAGCGATGGTCCGGTAGCCGACGTCCCCGGCGCCCCGCGGCCGCGAGATCACCATCAGGACCCGCAGGCGCCGGCATTTGACCAGCAACGGTGCGCCCTGACCGGCGATCCGCCTGCTGATGGCGACCCCGTCCAACACCAGAGGCCGCGAACGACCGGCCTCACGCATCAACTCCCAGGGCAGGCCCAACCAGTCGACGGCAGCGGATCGAAACACGATCTCCATGCCCCCACGAGCCCGCGACCGCGCATAGGCGTCCCGAACCGGACCGGTGCCGAACAGGGCGTCGAACATCCGCCGTCCCCATTCGCCGAGCCGCCCGGCCACCCACTCGCCACGATCCCCGTAGACACCGAACGGCGTGGGCAGGTAATCCTCGAGGTACCAACGCAGGTCGCTCAACTCGTCGGCGCTCAGCGGCCATTCGACGGGAACGCCATCGCGACTCCCGCCACCGACGGACACGACCGCCCCGCCGGCATTGTCCACGACATCCACGACCAGGCGTTCCACCACACAAAGGATTGTCCAATTATTGGCCAGGCTTTTCTGGGACAAGGGGGATATCGGCGTTGGGCTGAACGGGTGGTAATGGTGGTGCGGCTTGATTACCGGACGTGATCGGGCCGTGGCTGGTGACCTGCGAGGACCACTCCGATGGAGATCGTCCGGCGGATTTTGGGCCGTTTGGGGTCTCGCAAACGTCGCGTCATCACCCGTTGCGATCGGGGTTGTTCTGTCGATGGATTGGTCGGGATGCGTCGAGCGTCGACAATTCAGGAGGAATGCAGTGAGTACCGCAGCGTGGTTGGTCCCGAGCGTCGTGGCCGCTGTTCTGGTCGTTCTGGTGGTCGTCGGGCGCTTCCGGGATGCCCGCCGGACGTTGGACGCGATCCTGGCCGAGCATCGCGAACTCATGGAACAACGGGACGACGGCGCGCCTGGGGAGGATCGGCGCCAGCGGGCCGCCTGAAGGGGGTGTGGGGGAACCCGGCACCGGGTTCCCCCACGGCGTCACGAGCGGTGGAACGTGTACAGGTCGGTGACCACCGCGCAGATCCCCGGCTGGACGATCAGGACGCGCAGGTCGCCGGTT
>DASZXM010000274.1:0-5657 GCA_035546415.1 Pseudonocardiaceae bacterium | reverse complement strand
GTGGTGTTGGAGTTCGTGGTGGTGTGGAACGACTTCACGGTCGGCTTCCTGATCAGCGGCCCGGAGGCCAGCCCGCTGGCCCTGGTGCTGCGCGGGGAGGCACGCCAGTTCGCCACGTCGGCGGCGCCGGTCGCGGCGAGCGCCGTGGTGTCGTCCGTGGTGCCGGTGCTGGTATTGCTGGCCACGTGGCGGCGGGTGGTCGCCGGGTTGAGCGGCGGTGCGCCGCGGTGAGCGACCCGTCGCCCGAGCGGCGGGACACGGCCGCCCCGTCGCCGTGGCTGCGACGGCTGTCCATCGGCTTGGCCGTCGTGTTGGGCCCGGAGCTGGTGGCCAACCTGATCAGCACCGTCTTCGCCAACACGCCGCCCGGCGTGTGGCTGGCCAAGCACACGACGGTACTGGTGGCGTTCCTCGGCCTCGTGGTCGTGGCCCTCGCCGTGGCCTACGTGGCCGACCGCAGGCGACGGCGACACGCGCAGCGGCCCGCCGCGGTCACACCGGCACCCGCGCCCGCCGTCGTTCCCGAACCGCTGAAGCTGCCCGAGTGGGACCGATTCCCGACCCGCATCCAGGGCCGCGACTCCGAGTCCCGGCGGGCATTGGAACTGCTGCGCGGCCGGGGTGTCGTCGCGATCGTCGGCCCGCGCGACGTCGGCACGTCGTCGGTGGCGACCGTCGTGGTGACCCGGCTGTTGGCCGACGACGCGGTCGGCGGGGACGACCCGGTCGTGTGGGTGGACATGCGCGGCAACTCGGCCACGTCACCACCCGGCCCCCGGGAGGTCGCCGGCCGCCTGCTGTCCACGTTCGACCAGGACGAGCCGGCCGACGCCACGACGCCCGTGCTGCGGGACGCGGCCGTCCGGCTGGTGGCCGCCGCCCGGCAGCGCAGCACGGTTCTGGTGCTGGACAACGTGTTCACGGCCGAACAGGTGTCCTGGTTGACGGACGAGTGGCCGTCCGACGGCGGACCGCCGATGCTGGTGATCGCCGGTGACGAGCGGGCGGCCGCGGCGGTACGGCCCGACGACGTGGTGACGGTCGGCCCACTGGACCAGTCCGCGATGCGCGCGATCCTGCGCCACGAACTCGGCCGGTCGTCCTGGCCGGTCCCGAGCGTGCGACGCGACCCGGTCGACGTGCTGCTGTCCCGGTTCCGCGACCAGCCCGGCGCGGTACGGGAGATCGCCTGGCTGGTCCGGGTGGCCGGCAGGCGGTCGGCACCGGTGGCCCGCCTGATCGACGACACCGCGATTCCCGGGCGCGGCAACGAGCCGCTGGTCGCCCTGTGGCAGGCGGTGCTGCCGATGCTGCTGGAACGGGGACTGTCACCGGCCGCCCGGGACCTCGCGCGGGCGCTCACCGTGCTCCCGGTGACCGGCCTGAGCCGGGACGCGCTGGGCGCCATGCTGCCCGCAGGCGACCGCGGTCACCCGGACCCGATCCAGGAACTGGCCGACGCGCAGGTGATCCGCGAGTCGCCGCCGGGCCGGTTCCGGCTGCCCGAGGAGGTGCGGCGGGCGCTGTGGCTGGTGGAGCCGCAGCCGGTGCCCGACGGTGTCTGGACGGCGGTGCACGCGCTGACCGGGCACTACGCCGCGCGGGCCGGTGCCTGGGCGGCGGCGCTGCGGTCGCCCGCGGACGCGCGGCCGGCGACGGTGTGGCTGCACCAGGAGGAACCGCTGCTGCGCGCGCTGATCACCGACTGGCGCCCGGACGCGTTGCCCCCGGAGTCCCTTGTGGACGACCTGGCGGCGATCGCCGCGGCCCTGGACGTCTGGTACACCAGGGAACTCCAGTCCGACGGCCTGGTCGCCACCGGCCGCGGCCTGCGTGAACTGGCCAGCAGGTCCGACCGGCCCGAACTGGCCCGGCTGGCCGCGCTGCGCACGGCGGCCGCGCACCGCATCGGCACCCACCTGGACCTGGCCGAGGTGGCCATCGGCGAGGCCGAACCCGACGACCACACCATGGACCACCCGACCGGGTGGGCGTTGCGCGCCCGCTGGCACACCGAACGGGCACTGATCGAGTTCGACCGGGCCGACCAGGTGCGCGCGGACGGCCCCGCCATGGCGGAACGCTTGCAGGCGGCGGAGAACGAGCTGCGCCTGGCGCTGCGGCTGGTCCCGGAGAACGACCCGGCGGGCCGGTTGTGCGTGCTGGTCGACCTGGCGGCGGTGGGCCTGGAACAGCGGCGGCTGGAGACGGCGCAGGACTTCCTCGGCCAGGCCGAGCTGATGGCCGGTGTCGCCGGTGACCTCAGCGGCGCGGCCCACGTGGTCGAACTGCAGGGCGTGGCGGCGATCCTCGGGGGCAACGCGCCGTACGCGGTCACCCGGTGGGAGGAGGCGCTGGGACTGTACCGGGACCTGGGGGAGGAACAGGGCGAGGCCCGCTGCCTGCAACACCTGGGCACGGTCGCGGTGGCCAGCCCGGAAATCGCCGGCCTGCTCGGCACCGGCCACCGCTCACCGGTCAGCCCCCGCGAAGCGGCGGCGATCGCGCACGACAAGCTCACCCGCGCCAAGCGCCTGATGGCCGGCCAACCGGACACCACGCTCGTGGACCACTACCTGCGAATCGCCGAGGAGCGGCTGGATCGCGCGGGGCGGTGAGGGCCGGGTGAGCCGGACCGGTGTTCGATCCGGGCCGTTACGTGCGGATGGCCGTGGCGTGGATGGCCGGTGGGTGCTTGCGGGTCAGTGCCTCGCGGACCACGTCCGGGGTCAGTTGCGGGGCGAAGCGGCGGATGAACTCCAGCAGGTACGGGCGCAGGTAGGTGTTCGGGCGCATCTTGATGTACGTCGTGCTCGACTCGAACAGGTGGTCCGCGTCCAGTGCGTGCAGGTCGACGTCCTGGGTCGGGTCGAACGTGATCTTCGTGAGGATCGCCAGGCCCAGGCCCATTTTGACGTACGTCTTGCACACGCCCGCGTCGATCGCGCTGAGCACCACCTTCGGTGACAGGCCGGCGCGTTCGAAGGCCGCCCGTGTCTTGCGGTGGCCGCTGAACCGCGAGTCGTACGTGATGATCGGGTATTCGGCGATCCGTTCCAGGGTCAGGTCGCCGCCGTCCAGGATCGGGTGACCGGTGGGCGCGACCACCACCCTGGGCATCGTGAAGCACGGCAGGTTGACCAGGCCGGGGAACTCGTGCAGCGCCTCCGTGCCGATCGCCAGGTCGGCCTCTGCTGCGTCGACCATCGCGCAGATGCCCTCCGGGTCGCCCTGTTTGAGGATCACCTGCACGTCCGGATACGCCGACACGAACGGCCCGATCACCTTGGGCAGCACGTAGTTCGCCTGCGTGTGCGTGGTGGCGATGGTCAGCGTGCCGCGGTTGGTGGCGGCCAGGTCGGCCTTCAGCGACGCCAGCGCGTCGACGTCGCTCATGATCCGTTTCGCGATGTCCACCACGATCCGGCCCGGCTCGGTCAGGCCGTCGATGCGGTTGCGGGTGCGGGCGAAGATCTCGAAGCCCAGTTCGGCCTCCAGCAGTTGCAGCTGGCGGCTGACGCCCGGCTGGGACGTGTGCAGTGCGTCCGCCGCGGCCGACAAATGGTTTCCGTGGTTGGCGATTTCCAGCACGTAATGGAGTTGCTGCAGTTTCATGCCGCCTCCACAGTATTCCCATTCACTATGCCAGTATAGTATAACATTCTACTCCAGCATGCATTCCGGTGATACGTTGCTGTGCAGGTGGTCACGGCATCCCGGAGGTTGCCCGAATGGCGATGGCAGAAGTCCCGTACGACGTGATCGTCGTCGGTGGCGGCAATGCGGCTCTCTGCGCGGCACTCAGTGCCGTGGCGAACGGCGCCCGCGTGCTGGTGCTGGAACGCGCGCCGGAGAAGGAGCGCGGCGGCAACAGTGTGTTCACCGACGGCCTGATGCGAGTCGTCTACGACGGTCCCGACGACATCCGGGCGATCGCGCCGGACGTGACCGACGAGGAAATGGCGATCACCGACTTCGGCACGTACACCGAATCGGATTTCTTCGACGACATGGGGCGGATCACCCAGTACCGCACCGACCCGGACCTGTGCGAGATCCTCGTCAAGCGCAGCAAGGAAACCCTGCTGTGGATGCGCGACCAGGGCGTGCGGTTCCTGCCCAACTACGGTCGCCAGGCGTACAAGGTGGACGGCCGGTTCACGTTCTGGGGCGGCGCCACGATCGCCGTCGCCGCAGGTGGTCCCGGGCTGGTCGACTCGCTGTACCAGGCGGCCGAGAAGCGCGGCGTCGACGTCGTCTACGGCGCGTGGGTGCGCGACCTGATCCGCGACGACGACGGCGTGCACGGCGTCGTCGTGAAGATCGACGGCACCACCCGGGAGTACCGGGCGGGCGCGGTCGTGCTGGCGTGCGGCGGTTTCGAGGCCAACGCCGAGATGCGCACCCGTTACCTGGGTCCGGGCTGGGACCTGGCGAAGGTGCGCGGCAGCCGCTACAACACCGGCGACGGCCTGGAGATGGCGCTGCGCGCCGGCGCCCAGCCCTACGGCCACTGGTCGGGCTGCCACTCGGTGGCGTGGGAGCGCAACGCGTCCGACTTCGGCGACCTCGTGATGACCCCGCAGTTCCAGCGGCACAACTACCCGTTCGCGGTCGTGGTGAACAGCGAGGGCAGGCGGTTCATCGACGAGGGCGCCGACTTCCGCAACTACACCTACGCCAAGTACGGGCGGGCCGTGCTCGACCAGCCCGGCCAGGTGGCGTGGCAGATCTTCGACAGCAAGACCGAGCACCTGATGCGCGACGAGTACCGCACCCGCTACGTCACGAAGGTCAGGGCGGACACGCTGGAAGCGCTGGCGGCCAAGCTCGCCGACGAGCTGGACGCCCCGCAGTTGCTGCGCACGATCGCCGACTTCAACGCGGCCGTGCGCGACGACGTCCCGTTCAACCCGAACGTCAAGGACGGCCGCAGCGCCGACGGCCTGCCGGTACCGCGCAGCAACTGGGCGGTCAAGCTGGACACCCCGCCCTACACCGCCTACGCCGTCACGTGCGGCGTCACGTTCACCTTCGGCGGCGTGAAGATCGACAACCACGGCCAGGTGCAGGACACCAGCGGCGACACGATCCCCGGCCTGTTCGCGGCCGGCGAGATGGTCGGCGGCATCTTCTACCACAACTATCCCGGCGCCAGCGGCCTGACCAGCGGCGCCGTGTTCGGCAGGCTCGCGGGCGACAGCGCCGCGCGGGCCGCGGGAGCCACCACGGAAGGGACCATCGCCCGATGACCGGCACGATCGACAAGGACGTCAGCACCCGTCCCGTCACGCGGGAACTCGCCGAGTTCGCCGCCGGCCTGCGGTACGAGAACCTGCCGGCCGACGTGGTCGCGATGGCCAAGCGGTGCGTGCTGGACAGCCTGGGCTGCGGCATCTACGGCTCCCGCACGCCGTGGGTCGACTCGGTGGTGCGCACCGTGAACCTGTTCGGCCAGGCGCAGACGGCCAGCGCGTGGGGCCGCCCGGTGCACGCCGACCCCCTCGGCGCGGCGCTGATCAACGGCACCGCCGCACAGGGCTACGAACTGGACGACTGCCACGACCAGTCCATGTCGCACTACGGCGCCGGCGTCGTCCCGGCGCTGCTCGCCTGCGCCGAGGCGTTCGGAGGCTTTTCCGGCAAGGACCTGATCC
>DASZXM010000273.1:0-1644 GCA_035546415.1 Pseudonocardiaceae bacterium | reverse complement strand
GCTGCAGGAGGTCGCCGACGGTGTCGAGCTGCTGGAGCGGTTCGACGTCGCGCTGCCGCTGCACGACCCGGACGGCAGGGACCGGACGATGTCCTGCGGCGCCGCCGTCACCAACGTGGTCACGGCGTTCCGTGCCCAGGGACACGCGGTGCGGCTGACGCTGTTCCCGCACCGCGGACGGCCGGAGGTCGTGGCGCACGTCGCGGCGGTCGGCGCCGAACGGCCGTCGAGCACCGACCTGGCATGGTGGGCGGCCATCGACCGGCGGCACAGCTACCGGGCGCCGTTCGACCTGCTGGGCGTGTCCTGGCGGGACCGCGACGCGCTGGTGTCGGCGATCAGCAGCGCCGGCGTCACGGCGCACGTACTGCGACGTGCGGAGACGATCGGCCTGGCCGACCTGCTCGACTACGCGAGTCTGGCCTACCGGGACGACATCGCCTACGACCGGGAGCTGCGGACGTGGCTGCCCGGGTTCCCCGGCCGAATCCGGGCCCGGTCGACCTCGCCGTGGAACGGCCTGGCCCGGTCGGACACCGCCATCCCGGACCGCTTCGTGCTCGCCGACCGGCTGCGCCGGGAGTGCGTGGTGTTCGTGCTCACCGACGGCGACCGCCGCCGCGACCACCTGGTCGCCGGCATGGCGATGCAGCGGGCATGGCTGACCGCCGTCTCCCGCGGCCTGGTGGCGTCGGTGCTCACCCAGCCCTGGCACCTGCCCGAGGTGCGCGACTCGCTCATCACGCTGCTGGGTTGCGGGACACCGCAGTTGATGCTGCGGATCGGCAGACCGACCGGGAACACGGTCGTGACACTCGACGGTGGCCGCACACCGCACCGGCCGATCGGGTAGACAGACCGGCGGAGCGCTCGTGGCTATGGCGCACATCTCAGTACTCGAAGTACTGAATACCTGTGGTACTTAATACCCGGGGTACGGTACGGTGGCGTCATGGTGAGTTCGCGTGGGGCCGAGCCGAAGGCCATCCATCCCGAGCCGGTGCGCAGGCCGCGCCGGGAGGACGTGCGCCGCCGTCTGCTCGACGCGGCGGCGGCCACGTTCCTGGAGAACGGCTACGACGACAGCAAACTGGACGACATCGCGCGGCGCGCCGGGTTGTCCAAGGGCGCCGTGTACTCCAACTTCGCCAGCAAGCAGGAGATCTTCGGGGCGATGCTGGCCGAGCGGATCGGTCGGGCGGGCGCGATCGTGTCGGCCGCCGGGCAACCGGGCAGCCGGGCCAGCATCGCCATCGCCGACGACCTGGTCGCCGACGCCGCGTGGGTCCAGTTGGTGCTGGAGTTCGCCTCCCGCGCCGGCCGCGATCCCGCTGTCCGCGACATCTTCGCACCGTTCCTGCGGACCCAGCGGGAGACCGTGACACAGGCCGTCGAACAGGCGCTGGGCAGCGCCACCGAGGCAGGCCGGGACTTCGCGGGCCAGGTCTCCCTCGTCGTCATCGCCCTGCGCTACGGACTGGCCCTGGCCCACGGTGGCGACCCCGACCACGTCTCCGGGGACGTCATCGAACGCACCATCGACACGGTGCTCACCGCACTGCTGAACAACCGCCCGACCTGACGGCAGAACCGGCCGGCTGACCGGCCACCACCTCACACGACGCCAGCGGCGCCGGCGTGCCC
>DASZXM010000272.1:0-4302 GCA_035546415.1 Pseudonocardiaceae bacterium | reverse complement strand
GAACGGTTCAACGCCGTCGGGGAACAGCTCATCGCCCGAGGCAGCGACGATCGCGATCAGCGGTCCAGGTAGGTCCGCGCGGTGAGCCTCGCCAGACCGCCGAACCGGAACCCTGAGTTGCCGTCACCATGCCGAGATCATCGCGTGCGCAGGAAACTCGCTGGATTCACCGGCGAGTTCGACCGGGAGTTCGTGGCAGATCGGCTCGCCGAAGTCCGCCGGTTGCGCGTCGCGGCACTACGGCGCGGTACCCAACAGCGCGTTCGATCTCGACGAACCGATCATCGACGAGATCGTCCAGACGCTGCCCGCCGGCGATGCCCTGGACGCGGCGTGCGGCACCGGTCGCTGGGCGGAACGTCTGGCCGCGCGTGGCCATCGCGTCATCGGAGTGGACAGCTCGCCCGAGATGCTCGGTCACGCCTGGGACCGGGTGCCGCACGCCGAGTTCCGGTTGGGCACCCTGCACCCGCTGCCGGTCGGCGATGACGCGGTCGACCTGGTGACGTGCACCCTCGCACTGATCCACGTCGCCGCGCTCGCACCGGTGATGGCCGAATTCGCCCGAGTGCTGCGACCAGGCGGACACCTGGTGATTTCTGACATCCACCCGAGCGGGTCCTGCGCGGCTCGGTTCCTTCAGCGCGCCAGACGAATGGCCAACCCGCACGCGTCGCCACCCATCGGCACCTGGTGGGGGACTACCTGCGCGCGGCGCTCCCGGTCGGGCTGGAGCTCCACCGCTGCGAGGAGCCGGCTCCGCCAGCCACACAACATGGACCGGACAGGAACATGCAGCCGGGAACCGTTGGGCCGTGGGAACTCTGGCCATGGTGTCTGGCGGACCTCATACCCGACGCGGCTCGAGCCGCCAACGCCGATGTGCCCGCAGTGATCGTGTGGCACTTCCAGGCGGCCAAAATGTGACCACGTGCTGTGCGGACGTCGGCGCGTACGCTGGTTCGCGAGCCTGAGCGGGGGTTCTCATGGGTCTCAAGGAACTCGTTATCGGGCGCGATCACGTGTTGATCGCGTTCGACGGGCCGGTCGCCGAGTTGGCCGATGTCGGGTCCGTCGCCGATCGGCTGCGGGTCATGGTGGCGGACGGGCCGCTGCCGGCGGAGGTGGCGCGGACCGACGATCCGATGGTCGTGCTCGCGTACGCCGCCACGATCGGCCCGGCCACCGAACGTGCCCTGCACGCGCAGCTGCGTCGGATCGAGTACGAACGCGTCGCCGACGCGCGGACCGCCCCGGGGTTGCACGACGCCTGTGCCGCGATGGCCGCCGTGGGCGCCCAGATCACCGCGGTCAGCAGCCTGGCGGCCGATGTGGCCCGGACATTCCTTGTGATGCACGGGTTGCAGGAGCACGTGCGACACGTCATCGGACCCACCGGTGCGGACCGGAGCGGGCTGCCACCGGCCCCGGATCTGGTCGCCACCGCGATCCGGGAACGGGCCGTACCCGTGGAGTCGTGCCTGTTCGTCGGCGGCACGGACGTCGATCTCGCCGCCGCCCGCGCCGCCGGTGTCGAGACGATCCGCCACCGTCGTCGCGACCAGGCGGTCGAACCGGCGGCGGCCGCCGATGCGTGGTTCGACGCGCTGGCCACACCCGCGCAGCCGTAGCCACGGAGCCGTGGCGCAGGCGGGATCAGGCCAATTGCGGGTAGATCTGGGCGATGTCCCCGGACAGCAACGACTTGATGCCGCGGCTCGTGTCGTCGGCGACGATCTCGTACTGGTCCGCCGCGATGCCGTCCAGTGCCAGCCCGGCGACGATCGCCGGGTCGGTCTTGGGCGCCGTGATGTCCTTGGCCATGTCGGTGTCCATGAAACCGACGTGCAGGCCGGCGACCCGGATGTTCCGCGATGCCAGTTCCACCCGTAGCGCGTTGGTCAACTGCCACTCCGCGCCCTTCGTCGCGGCATAGCCGCCCGCGACGTCGAGGCTGAACCAGGACAGCACGGAGAGCACGTTGAGGATCGCACCGCCGCCGCGCGCCTCGATCTGCGGGACGAACGCCCTGGTGACCGCGAGAGTGCCGAAGTAGTTCGTCTCCATCTCCTGCCGCAGGCCCGCAAGGTCACCGGTGAGCACCGGCGCGGCCGTGGTGAAGCCCGCGTTGTTGACCAGCAGGTTGACGTCACCGGTCGCCGCCGCGGCTGCGTCGACGGACGCCTGGTCGGTGATGTCCAGCGCGACGGGGATGACACCGCGCAGGTCGACGCTCTCGGGTTTGCGGGCGGCCGCGTAGACCTTGGCACCGCGTTCGACGAGTGCGGCGGCGATGCTCCGGCCGAGGCCCCTGTTGGCGCCGGTGACCAGGGCGGTGCTGGTCGAGATGTCCATGTCGTCCTCCAGGACTGCTGGGTTGGTTTTTCCTACTCAACTGTACCTGGGTAGGTTTTGTCAACTCAGCTAGCATGTGACCGTGACGGCACAGCGGGACGACCTGTCGAACCTGCCCTGTTCGATCGCGCGCACCCTGGAAGTGGTCGGCGCGCGCTGGACCATGCTGATCCTGCGCGAGGCGCTGACCGGCCGGACCAGGTTCGCCGAGTTCAAGGCGGCATTGGGCATCGCGCCGGACGTGCTGTCCGAGCGGCTCTCGACCCTGGTCGAGTTCGGCGTGATGACCAAGGAGCCCTACCGGGAA
The DNA here is from genome assembly GCA_035546415.1 of Pseudonocardiaceae bacterium. Lineage (GTDB taxonomy): Bacteria > Actinomycetota > Actinomycetes > Mycobacteriales > Pseudonocardiaceae > DATEPR01. The sequence continues at coordinate 1,640 of DASZXM010000272.1, read as the reverse complement.
CCCGGCAGCCGCGCCCGGTTCAGCTACCACCTGACCCCCGCCGGCCGGGAACTGCTCGTGGTGATCGGCGCACTGCAGCAGTGGGGCGACGAGCACCTGCCGCGCCCGGAGGGCCCCACCGTGGAGCGGCGCAGCCGCGTCGACCAGGCGCCGCTGCACGTCGCGTTCGTCGGCCCGGACGGCGGTGAGGTGGCGCTGGACGACGTCGACCTGGTCAAAACCGCCGCGTACGTCGAATGACCTCACGCCGAGCACCGATCGGTGGCCGTAGGCTGGCCCGGTGGCGCAGCGCGACTGGGTGGCATGGCACCGCGACTACGACGATCCGGACTCACTGCTCGCGCGCCGGGGAGCACTCGTGCAGGGACACCTGCGCGCCGAGCTCGACCGGGCGCCCGAGGGGGACATCCGCCTGATCAGCCTCTGCGCCGGGCAGGGCCGGGACGTGATCGGCGCGTTGACCGGGCATCCGCGCCGCGACGACGTGCACGCCCGGTTGGTCGAGTGGGACGAGCGCAACGTCGCGCACGCGCGGCAGGCGGCGCGGGCGGCCGGGCTGCACGGCGTCGAGGTGCTGCGGGCCGACGCCGGGACGACCGATGCCTGCGTCGGCGCGGTGCCCGCCCGGATCGTCGTGGTGTGCGGCATTTTCGGCAACATCACCGACGACGACATCCGGGCCACGGTGGCCGCCCTGCCCAGCCTGTGCGCACCCGGGGCGCTGGCCCTGTGGACCAGACACCGCGGTCGACCCGACCGGACGCCCGCGATCCGGTCCTGGTTCGGCGAGGCGGGTTTCCGCGAAGAGGCGTTCGACACCAGCCCCGACGGCTTCATGGCGGTGGGCGCGCACCGGTTGACGGGCCGACCCACCGCGTTCACACCCGGCCGGCGGCTGTTCACCTTCGGAGCCGAACCCCGACGGTGACGGCGCCGGGACCGCTGGCCCGGCGCTACCCGCGGTTGCGGTGTGCCCAGTCGAGGAACCGGTGCACGCCGGCCACGACGTGGGCACTGCGGATGGACGGGAACACGTCGAACGCGTGCTGCGCACCGGCGAGTTCCGCGTACACCACCGGGCTGTGCGAGACACCGCGCAGGCGCTCCACGAACTGACGGGCCTCGGCCACCGGCACCAGCAGGTCGTGCCGGCCGTGCACGACGAAGAACGGCGGCGCGTCCGCGTGGATCCGGTCCAGCGGCGACGCCGCCCGGTACACGTCGGCGTAGTGGGCGGGATCCCTGCCGACGACCACCTTGGCCAGCAGGCCGTCCCGCCGTTGGACGCTGGCCGGCGTGCCGGTGGTGGCGGCGAAATCGAAGATGCCGTAGTGCGGGACGCACGCCTGGACCGTCGTGTCCGCGTCCTCGAACCCGGGCTGCCACGCGGGATCGTTCCCGGTCAGTGCGAGCAGCGCGGCCAGGTGGCCGCCCGCCGAACCGCCGGTGACCGCGAGAAAGCTCGGATCGGCGCCGTATTCCGGGCCGTGTTCGCGAATCCACGCGATCGCCCGCTTCAGCGCGATCACCTGCTCGGGCCAGCGCGCCTTGGGCGACAGCGGGTAATTCGGTGCGACGCAGACCCAACCGTGCTCGGCCAGCCTCCGCATCAACGGCAGGCCCTGCTCGTTCTTGCTGCC
>DASZXM010000271.1:0-2987 GCA_035546415.1 Pseudonocardiaceae bacterium | reverse complement strand
CGCCCGTCGTGTCCGGGGGTGACGTGTACGTCGCCCAGCAACAGGGGTTCTTCGCCAAGCACCACCTCGACGTCACGGTGCGCGTGCTCAACGGTGGTTCGGCGATCGTGCCGGCGATGGAGAGCGGTGCCGTGGACATCGGCGAGTCCAACGTCGTGTCGGTGATCCAGGGCGCGGTGCGGGGCATCGCCGAGCCGTGCTTCAGCGGCGCGAACACCGACCCGACGTCCGGCCACTACCTGTCGCTGGTCGCCGACGGCATCGGCACCGCGGCCGGCCTGCGCGGCACGACAGTGGCGGTCAACGCCAGCAACGGGATCAACCAGCTGCTGGTGGAGTCCTATTTGGACGCCAACGGCGTCGATCCGCACTCCGTGCACTTCATGGCGCTGCCGTTCCCGGACATGCCGCAGGCGCTCAGCGGCAAACGGGTCGTCGCGGCCGTCACGTCGGAGCCGTTCACCACGGTCGCCATGCGGGGCGGCGCCCAACTGGTGTCCGGCACCATGCTGACCACGGTGCCCGGCAACCCGACCTACTCCTGCTGGAACGCGTCGTCGTCGTGGCTGTCGGCGCACCGGTCGTCGGCGGCCGACTTCGTGGCCGCCATGGCCGACACCGACGCCTGGATCGCCTCCCACCAGGCCGACTTCCGCACGATCGTGTCGCACCACGTGAAGATCGAGCCGGACGTGCTGAGCGCGATGAGCCTGCCGGTGTTCACCGACAAGCTGACAGCCGCGGACCTGACGGCGTGGGAGACGGCGGCGAAGAAGTACGGACTGATCGACCACGACCCGGCGCCCGCGGACGTGCTGTCCACCGTCACCGCGGCGACCGGCTGATGAGCACCGTGCGATCCGTCGTGTTCGAGCCGACAGCCACCCGACCGCGGCGGGCGAAGCCGCGGCGGCGGGCGGCGTGGCCACGGCGGGCCAGGGGAGTGGTCGGCGTCGGTGTCGCCATCGCGCTGTGGGCGTTGGTCACCGAGACCGGGTTGGTCGGCGCGAACGACCTGCCGACGATCGGCGCGGTCGCGGGCGCGCTGGCCGACTCCGGACAGGAACTGCTGGACAGCCTGGGCACCACGCTGGCGGGCATGTTCGCCGGCCTGGGTGTCGCCACGGCGGCGGGCGCGGTGCTGGGCGTGCTGGTCGGCCTGTCCGGCATCGCCGACGCGGCGACCGACGTGATCGTGCGGATGATGCGGCCGCTGCCGTCGCTGGCGCTGATCCCGATCGCCATCCTGGTGCTGGGCCTGGGCACCGAGATGACGGCCGGCCTGGTGGCGTTCGCCGCGTTCTGGCCGGTGTTCATCAACACCCGCTACGCCACGCGCGGCGTGGATCCGCGGTTCCTGGACGCGGGGCGGTCGCTGGGCATGGGCCGGTGGGAGTTGGTCCGCCGGGTGGTGCTGCCGAGCGTGGCACCGGGGCTGGGCACCGGTGTCCGCGTGTCGGCCGGTATCGCCATCGTGGCCACCGTGTCGGTCGAACTGGTCGCCGGCACCGGCGGCCTGGGCGGTTTCGTGCTCGCCGCGCAGCAGGGCGGCGCGACCGCGCAGATGTACGCCGGGATCGTCGTCGGCGGTGTCGTCGGCTGGCTGGTGAACCTGGTTCTCGCACTGCTGTTGCGGCGGTTGCTGCCCTGGCAGGCGGCGGCGGAGAGCAGGGCCGAACGATGACCGCGACCGTGTCGACGGGCCGGCGGGTCCGGAACACGCGCCGGCTGCGGCGGATCGCGCTGGGCTGGGGCGGCGTCGTCGTGGTGGCCGCCGGCTGGCAGGTGCTCGCGATCGCGCTGCACACGGCGGTGTTCCCGACCTTCCTGGTCACCATGGGAGCCGTCGGGCAGGTGCTGTCCGGGCCGGCGCTCACCGAGGACATCGTGCCCTCGATCGAACGCGCGCTGATCGGCTTCGCGATCAGCGGGGTGCTCGGCGTGGTGCTGGGACTGACGCTGGGCTACGTCCGCAGGTTGGGCGACTACTGCGCGACCGTCGTGGACTTCCTGCGTTCCCTGCCCACACCGCTGTTCATCCCGCTGGCGATCGTCTGGTTCGGACTGGGCGGCCAGATGGTGGTGGCGATCGTGGTCAGCGCGGCCGTCTGGCCGGTGCTGCTGGGCGCGTTCGACGCCGCCCGCCGCGTGGAACCGCTGCACCTGGACGTCGCGCGGATGTGCGGGCTGCGCCACGTGCACCTGTTCCGCGTCGTGCTGCTGCCGGCCACGCTGCCCGCCGTGATGGCCGGACTGCGCCTGGCACTGTCCACGTCGCTGGCCGTGCTGATCATCGCCGAGATCCTCGGTGCCAGTTCCGGGCTCGGCTACTTCATCCAGGACGCCCAACAGACCTTCCAGATCCCGCAGACCTATGCCGGCGTGGTCGTCCTCGCGGCACTGGGCTGGATCTTCGACACCGCGTTCCTCGCCGCCGAACACCGCTGGCTGCGCTGGGAACGCGCGCTCAGCGGAGGCAACCATGTCTGAGGCCATCCTCGGCGCCCGCCGCGTCGGCAAGACCCTCACCTCCGCCGACGGCCAGCGGCTGCTGGTGAACGACGACGTCACGCTGCGGCTTGCGCCCGGCGAGTTCGTGTCCGTCGTCGGCCCGTCCGGCGCCGGCAAGACCACGCTGCTGCGCACCCTCAGCGGCCTGGCCACGGCCGACACCGGCACGGTCGACCACCGGGGGCGGGCCGTGCGGGGTGTCCCACCGTGGGTGTCGATCGTGTTCCAGGACTACACGAAGACACTGTTCCCCTGGCTGTCCATTGAGAAGAACGTGCGCCTCGCCGTCCGCGACCGGCCGCGCGCCGAGGCCGCGGCACTGGCCAGGGACGTGCTCGACGACCTGGGCCTGGGCGATTTCGTGCACCGCTATCCCTGGGAGCTGTCCGGCGGCATGCAGCAACGGGCCGCGCTGGCCCGGGCCATGGTGTGCCACCCGGAGTTGCTGTTCATGGACGAGCCGTTCGCCTCGGTCG
>DASZXM010000270.1:0-5887 GCA_035546415.1 Pseudonocardiaceae bacterium | reverse complement strand
CGACGAGCACGTCGCGCAGCAGCGTCCGCGCCTGCTCCTCGGTGCGCACGCCGCGTGAACTCAGCTCGGTGCGCAGCCGGTCGACGATCTCGGTGGTGGTGGCCGCGCCCAGGTCGGCCATCAGCAGCGTGTCCTCGATCTCGGTCCACGAGTCCTCGTCGAGGTTGCCGGCGCCCAGGAGGCCGAGCAGGCCGTGGCCCAGCGTGTTCTGGGACCGGGACAGGCGGCCGCGCAGCCGCTCCAACCGGCCGCTGACCGGCGCGATCTCCTCGGCCGCCACGTCCGCGACGGCGATCGGGTCGGTCGCGGGCTCGGTCTGCACGGGCACCGGTTCGGTCACCGCGTCCGCTTTCACCGCGTCCGGGCCGGGCAGCCCCACGTCGACGATGCCGCGCTTGGGCGCGTCCCTGGGCACGGACGCGTCGTCACCGACGGCAGGCTGACCGTCCACCTCGGGCCGGTCGGCGACCGGGTGTTCCGGCCGGGCGCCGCCGGGGGCCAGGGAGATCCCGCCGCCTGCCTGGTAACCGGGCCTCCCGGTGGCGTCGTCGCCCTTCTCGCTCAGGCTGATCCGCCGGCTGCGGCGCAGCGCGAGGCCGGTGCCGAGCACCGCCAGTAGCACGACGACAACGGCGACGACAATGATGATCACGGTCGTTGTGGACACCCGGCCATCCTTCCACGGACCCCGAGGACGGCGCGGTCAGCGACGGTGCGCGTCCCTAGGATGGCCGGATGGCGACCGATGACCCCGCCCTGGACGTGTTGCGCCGCGTGTTCGGCTACGAGTCGTTCCGCGGCCCGCAGCGCGAGGTCGTCGATCACGTCATCGGTGGCGGCGACGCGCTCGTGCTGATGCCCACCGGTGGCGGGAAGTCGCTGTGCTACCAGATTCCCGCGCTGGTGCGCGACGGCGTCGGCATCGTCGTGTCGCCGCTGATCGCGCTCATGCAGGACCAGGTGGACGCGTTGCGCGCGCTGGGCGTGCGGGCCGGGTTCCTGAACTCCACGCAGGCGCCGGACGAGCAGCGGATGGTGGAGGCCGAGTACGTCAACGGCGAGCTGGACGTGCTCTATCTCGCGCCGGAGCGGCTGCGGTCGGAGTCGACCATGCGGCTGCTGGACCGCGGGACGATGGCGCTGTTCGCCATCGACGAGGCGCACTGCGTCGCCCAGTGGGGGCACGACTTCCGGCCCGACTACCTGGCCCTGTCGTCGCTGCACGAGCGGTGGCCGACCGTGCCGCGCATCGCGCTGACCGCCACCGCGACGGAGGCGACGCGCGCGGAGATCGCACAGCGGCTCAACCTCACCGAGGCGCGGCACGTCGTCGCCAGCTTCGACCGGCCGAACATCCAGTACCGGATCGTGCCGAAGAACGACCCCAAGCGGCAGCTGCTCGACCTGCTCACGTCCGAACACAAGGGCGACTCGGGGATCGTCTACTGCTTGTCCCGGTCGTCGGTGGAGAAGACGGCGGAGTTCCTGGTGGGCAACGGCATCGCCGCACTGCCCTACCACGCGGGCCTGGACGGGCGGACCCGTGCCGAGCACCAGTCGCGGTTCCTGCGCGAGGACGGCATCGTGATGGTCGCCACGATCGCGTTCGGCATGGGCATCGACAAGCCCGACGTCCGGTTCGTCGCGCACCTCGACCTGCCCAAGTCGGTCGAGGGCTACTACCAGGAGACCGGCCGGGCCGGCCGGGACGGGCTGCCGTCCACGGCGTGGCTGGCGTACGGGCTGCAGGACGTGGTGCAGCAGCGGAAGCTGCTGGACGCGTCCGAGGGCGACGCGGCGCACCGGCGGCGGCAGGCGGCGCACCTGGACGCGATGCTGGCGCTGTGCGAGACGGTGCGCTGCCGCCGTCAGCAACTGTTGGCCTACTTCGGGCAGCCGGCCGACGAGGGGTGCGGCAACTGTGACACGTGTCTCTCGCCGCCGGAGTCGTGGGACGGCACGATCCCGGCACAGAAGCTGCTGTCCGCCGTGTACCGGCTCAAGCACGAGCGGCGGCAGAAGTTCGGCGCCGGGCACGTCATCGACATCCTCCTGGGCCGCAAGACGGCCAAGGTGATCCAGCACGACCACGACACGCTCACCGTGTTCGGCATCGGCACCGACCTGCGGGAGTCGGACTGGCGCGGCGTGGTGCGGCAACTGCTGGCGCAGGGGTTGCTCGCGGTGGAGGGAGACCACGGCACGCTCGTGCTCACCGAGGGCAGCGGTGAGGTGCTGGGTAGGCGGCGGGACGTGCCGATGCGGCGGGAGCCGGAGCGCACGGTGGCACCGGCGGCGAAGACCGCTCGCAAAGCGGAGCCGGTCGAACTGTCCGGTGAGGCCGTTGGAGTGTTCGAGCGGCTCCGCGCCTGGCGCGCGGCCACAGCGCGTGAGCAGGGCGTGCCGGCGTACGTGGTGTTCCACGACGCCACGCTGCGCCAGATCGCGACCCTGAACCCCGCCAGCCTGGACGAGCTGGGAACGGTCAACGGGGTCGGCGAGAACAAGTTGGCCAAGTACGGCAAGCAGATCCTGGAGACGCTGAGCGCGAGCTGAGCGATCGCTGTGGACGGTCAATGAGCGATCGGCAGGGTCGCTTACTTCCGACAATCACACATACCGGACATTTCGGGTGGCTACTCCATCCGGGTTGCGCTAACTTCCCCCGTGATCTAACAGTGACACCCCTGATATACCCCCGATATCAGGCCCCCTACCCTGCGGTTTCCACAGTTGACGCTGGTCAGAAGCGCGCTTCTGAATTGCTTCAGCGTCTCGGTGCCACGCGCACAGAGAAAGGAGCATGGGTTGCGCCAGATAGACGAACGCGGCTTACGTCGAATGCCGCGTCAGCACGCCCATGGATCACGTCGTAAACGGTCGGTTCTTCGCTTGTCGGTTGTTGTTCCCGTGATCGTGGTCGGGGCCGCGGTCACCGCCTTCTCCATTTTCTCCGGAATCGGCACGGCAGCGCCCACGGCACCCGCGGCAGCGGCAGCCGACCAGGGCGACCCGAACCCGGACTGCACCCTCATCGTTCCCGCGAACCCCTTGACCGCCAAGGGCCTTTCCACTCCGTACCAGCTCGTGGCCACCAACCCGCGCAACGGAGCATGTGACGAGGCCAACACGGCGCAGTCGGCGTTCGTCGAGGCGACGATCGTGGACACGACCACCGGCGCACTGTCGGTCTACCGGCCGCTCGTCATCGACCGGGGCGCCCAGCCCGCGGCGCCGAACGTGGTACCGAAAATTCCGAAGACGGCCGTCGTCGGTATCTGGTTCGGTTTCAACGGTGACAATCTGACCCTGAAGGCCAGGAACAACAGCCTGAACGCAGGAAACTGCGTCAACGGTGTCAAGGGCTCGATTTTCGGACAGTTCGCCTTCTGCAACGCGGCGCAGTTCTTCACGGCAGCGAACGCCGCTGTCCGGAAAGGCCAGATCAAGATACCCGCGCTGGGCACGGCGTCGGACGGCCTACCATGCATGACAACGCGCGACTACGGCCTGATCGACCAGGACCAGAGCGACAACGTGATCTCCAGCTACCTGGTGCTCCCCAACGGGCAGGTCGCGCAGAACACGGCGGCCAACCAGAAGACGCTGCAGGACTCCACGACGCTGGTCAACGGCAGTGACAACCTGCTGCTGGACAGCTTCGTCGACCCGGCGCTGGGCTGCTCCACATTCCAGGCACCCGACCTGACCAACCCGGGCACGATGGTGTCGTCGCTGGCGCTCAACGAGCTGTTCGCGGCGAAGAACCAGAAGTCCCCGGTCGCGCTGGTGCCCGAGATCGACCCGATGACGCTGGACGGGGACAACATCAGCCTGCGCAAGACGAACCTGTACCGGGCCGGCGTGAACATGGCCCCGGTCGACAGGAACGTGCGGGCGCAGTCCGACGCCACCTACTGCGCGGACACGCTCATGATGGGCGCCAAGCGCATCCAGCAGGACAAGAACTACTTCATCAACCAGCCGTCCCCGGACACCGCCGCCGCGAACAATCTGTACACGTTCATGGCGCAGCGGTGGGACGCCACGCTGACGAACCTCAACTGCGACAAGATCATCAACGTCCCGAAGAACCCCGTGAAACTGACCACCGACGATGCCGGAACGGTCACGGACGCGGTCTTCCCGCACCCCTGCAAGCCGATCCCGAGGAGGGGCCACCCGAGGGGCAACAGCGACAGCACGTCCGCCAACCACGCGCCGCACCGCCCCCGCAAGTACTGACCGAACACAACCCCGCACAGGGTGCCGCGACGAGACACGCACCTCGTCGCGGCACCGGCTTGTGCGTGCCTGGGCGGTTGGCCGGCTGTCGCAGCGGGCCGGTGGCGGTGGCGCGAGTCCTGCGCTATCGGTCGGCGGTCGCAGGCTCCGCTGCCGCGCCGGGTTCCGGTTGGGCCGCGTCGACCGGTTGCGCCGCGTCGACCGGTTGCGCCGGGCCCCGGTCGTTCGGTTCCGGCGCGGCTGCCGGCGGCAGCGGTGGGTCGTCGACCTTGGGGATCTCGGGGCGGGGTTCGTCCTTGCCGCGCAGGCGTTGCGAGATGACCTGACTGATGCCGTCACCGCGCATGCTCACGCCGTACAGGGCGTCCGCGATCTCCATCGTCGGCTTCTGGTGCGTGATGATGATCAGCTGCGACGTGGTGCGCAGTTGGTCCAGCAGGCCGATCAGGCGGTGCAGGTTGGTGTCGTCCAACGCCGCCTCGACCTCGTCCATCACGTAGAACGGCGAGGGGCGGGCACGGAAGATCGCGACCAGCATCGCGACCGCGACCAGTGACTTCTCACCGCCGGACAGCAGCGACAGCCGCTTGACCTTCTTGCCCGGCGGGCGGGCCTCGACGTCCACTCCGGTGGTCAGCATGTCGTCCGGCTCGGTGAGGATCATCCGGCCCTCACCGCCCGGGAACAGCGTGCTGAAGACGATCTCGAACTCGCGAGCCACGTCGTGGTACGCCGACGTGAAGACCTCCAGGATCTTCTCGTCGACCTCCTTCACGACCGTCAGCAGGCCGCGCCGCGTCTCCTTGAGGTCCTCCAGTTGCGTGGACAGGAACTTGTACCGCTCCTCCAGCGCCGCGAACTCCTCCAGCGCCAGCGGGTTCACCTTGCCCAGCGTGGCCAGGTCCCGTTCCGCGCGCTTGGCCCTGCGGGCCTGCGTGTCCTTGTCGAACGGGGAGGGTTGCGGCGCCGTCACGGGCTCGCCGCGCTCCTTCGCCGCCTCGTACTCGGCGACCTCCAGTGGGCTGGGCGGCACCGGGCAGTCCGGGCCGTACTCGGCGACCAGGTCGGCCAGGCCGATGCCGAAGTCGTCGGCGATCTTGGCTTCCAACTGTTCCAGCCGCAGCCGCTGCTCGGCGCGCAGCACCTCGTCGCGGTGCACCGCGTCGGTCAGCTTCTCCAGTTCCGTGGACAGTTCGCGCACCCGGTTGCGGACCTGTGTGAGGGCCGCCTCCCGACTCGCCTTCGCCGCCTGCGCCACGTCGCGCTGCTGCGCCGCCAGCCGCAGCGACAGCGCGATCCGCTCCAGCGCCGTCTCACCGCCCCGCACGACCGCGTTGGCCACCGCGGCACCGCGGGCCCGGGCCGCCCTGGCCCGCGACGCCCGCTCCCTGGCCTCCCGCTCGGCCCGGGCGGCCCGGCGCAGGCCGTCGGCCTTGCCCTGCATCGAACGGGCGCGTTCCTCGGACGTGCGCAGCGCCAGCCGCGCCTCGACCTCGTGCTGCCGTGCCGTGGCCAGTTCGGCGGCCGCGCGGTCGCGTTCGCTGGTGTCCGGCTCGTCCTCGACCGACTCGGCCTGCGCCGTGGCCAGCCGCTCCTCCAGCTCGGCCAGCCGGGCCACGGCCTCCTCGCGGGCCTGCTCGAC
>DASZXM010000269.1:0-7223 GCA_035546415.1 Pseudonocardiaceae bacterium | reverse complement strand
TGGACATGCGCACCGAGATCCGCCTGCTGCACCAGCAGTTGGGCCTGACCACGGTGTACGTGACGCACGACCAGCAGGAGGCACTGTCGCTGGCCGACCGGCTGGTGGTGTTGCGGGACGGCGTGGTGCAGCAGATCGGGTCGGCGTCGGACGTGTACGAGACGCCGGCGAACGCCTATGTCGCGGCGTTCGTGGGCTACCGGAACGCCTTGACCGGGTCGGCCGTCGGCGCCCGTCAGGTGCGGGTGTGCGGTGCGACGCTGACCGTGGCCGACGACGTCGTCGGCGACGTCCTCGTCATGATCCGGCCGGACGACCTGGTGGTCGCCGACGACGGCGCGCTCCCCGTGCGGGTGCGGGTGTGCGAGTACCAGGGGCGGTACTTCGCCGTGGAGGGCGCCGCGGCCGGGGGTGCCACCGTGCACTGCCACTCGGAGCGGGCCGTGGCGCCCGGGGAACGGGTGCGGGTGACCGTGCGGCCGGAGCGGGTCCGTGTCTACCCCGCCGAGTCGGCCGCACCCGCGGACCTGGTCGGGGCGGGGTCGCCGTGACCGCACTGGCCGTGGCCGCCCGGGCCCGGCACGGGCGGCGGATGGTGTGGCTGGCCACGCCCGCGGCCGTGTTCATGGTCGCGTTCTTCGTCTACCCGCTGTGCTACGGGGTCGGGTTGTCGTTCCAGGCGCCGGGCGGGCCGCTCGCGGCCTACCGCGGGTTCTTCGGCGACAGCTACGAGCGGAACTCGATCTGGATCACGCTGGCGCTGAGCCTGCCGGTCGCCGTGCTGTGCGTGGTGGCCGCGGTACCGGTGGCGTACCGGATGCGTGGCGCGTTCCGGGGCAAGGGGCTGCTGACGGCCGTGCTGATGGTGCCGATGACCCTGGGCTCGGTCTTCGTCGCCGACGGGATGATCGACTTCCTCGGGCCCAACGGCTGGTTCGACCGGGTGCTGCGGTCGGTGGGCATCGAGCATCCGATGGTGCTGATCCACAACTTCGTCGGCGTGCTGCTGTCCATGGTCATCTCGGTGTTCCCGTTGGCGTTCCTGTTGGTGCTCGGGTACTTCGGCGGGATCGCCCGGGACGTGGAGCAGGCGGCCGCCGTGTGCGGGGCCGGGCCGTGGCAGCGGTTCCGGTTGGTGTTGTTCCCGCTGCTGCTGCCCGGGTTGACGGTCGCGTTCGCGTTGTCGTTCGTGATGGCGTTCGCCGTGTTCCCGTCGGCGACGCTGGTCGGTGACCCGGCCGGGTCCACCCGGGTGATCTCGATCGTCGCGTACACCGCCTACAGCCGCGCCGACTACTGGTCGGCGTCGGCCATCGCCGTGGTGATGGGGTTGGTCGAACTCGTCGTGCTCGGCCTGGTGTTCTTCGTGCGGGGGCGGCTGTACCGGCGGATCACCCGATGAGGCGGCTCACCGCGGCGATCACCTGGCTGGGCACCGGGGGCTTCCTGCTCGGGCTGTTCGGTGCGGTGGCGATGGTGGTGCTGTCGTCGCTGGCGCAGCGGTGGGTGGGCACGTGGCTGCCCGGCGGGTACACCGGGCGGTGGTACGGCGACGCGTGGTCGGCCTACGGGGTGGGTGGACTGCTGGCCGTGACGTTCGAGGTGGCGTTGGCCGTGGTCGTCGTGTCGCTGATGGTGGCGCTTCCGGCGGCCTACGTGCTGGCGCGGCTGTCGTTCCCGGGGAAGCGCTTGCTGCTCGTGCTGTTCCTGCTGCCGCAGGTCATTCCGACGATGAGCTACGCCGTGCCGCTGGCCACCTTCCTGTACCGGCTGCACCTCGCCGAGACACTGCCCGGGGTGGTGCTGGTCAACCTGGTGCCGAGCCTGCCGTTCGCTGTGCTGGTGCTGATCCCGTTCGTCGAGCAGGTCGACCCGAGGGTGGAGGCGGCGGCCCGGGTGTGCGGAGCGGGGACGGGCCAGGTGTTCCTGCGGGTGCTCGTACCGTTGCTGGTGCCCGGGTTGCTGGCTGCCGGCGTGCTGGTGCTGGTGCGCGTCGTGGGGCAGTTCGAACTGACGTTCCTGGTCGCCGGCCCGGGCACGCAGACGTTGGTCGTGGCGCTCTACAACATCGCGACCCAGGCCGGCTCCGGCGCGGCACCGCAGGAGGTGGACGCGATGGCGGTGGTGTACATGCTGACGACGCTGGCGCTGCTGTTGGTGGCGCTGCGGTTCGTCGACCCGACGTCCATCGTGGCGCGCGACCGCCGCCGGTGATCAGTGCGGCGGGCGGTTGCCCAGCGCGGCCCGGCAGGACAGCAGGCTCCTGCGGAGGTCGTTCGCCTGGCGGGCGGTGAGGCCGGCCAGCATCTCCGCCTCCAGCGCCGCGACCTTCCCGCGGTAGCGGCCCAGGAGGCGGCGGCCCGTCGTCGTCAGCGCGAGCACGAGGCGGCGGCGGTCGGTGGGGTCGCGGTGGCGTTCGATCAGGCCGCGCTGCTGGAGCGACGTGACCATGTCGGCCATGGTTTGTGCGGTCACGAACGAGTTGCGTGCCAGCGCCGCCGACGTCAGGTCCGGATGGCGTTCCAGGACAGTGAGGGCCGTGTACTGCAACGCCGTCAGGCCCGCGGGCCGCAGCAGGTCGTCCAACCTGGATCTGACCGCCAACTCGACCTGCTTCATCAGGTACAGCAGGGTCGGTTCGGCTTTCCCGTCCGGCGTGCGGAGAGGTGTGGCTTCTGACACGGGCCCAACCCTACGTCAGTCCATGTGGAATACCTCGGTCATCGGGGCCCACCACTCGCCGTCGGCGGCCGATTCGACCGGCTGCTGGCACGGATCGGTGAACGTCCACCACCGCCGAGTCTCCTCGTCCTCGGCGATCGCCGCCGTGTCCGCCGCGTAGTCCGTGCCGGTGTACTCCAGGTAGGAGAACAACAGGCCGTCCCGGAGGTAGATCGAGTAGTTCCGGATGTTCGCCCGCCGCAGCGCGGCCAGCACGCCCGGCCACGCGTTCGCGTGCAGTTCCCGGTACTCGGCTTCCTTCTCCGGGCGTAGCCGGATCACGCTCGCGTAGCGCCGCATGCCGTCTCCAGTCAGCTCGACGATCAATCGGATGTCGAGGATGGCACAGCTACAGCACCGTGACGTCCAGCGGCTCACCCGTTTCCAGCATCGTCTTCATGCTGGACAGGACCTTGCCCCAGCCGCGGGTCGTGCCGTCCACCTGGTCGGCGGGCAGGTCTTCGTGCACGAGCGTCAGCCGCACGATGCCGCCCACCGGCTCGATCTGGAACGTGACCGTCGACGTGCGGGCCGGGTCGCCGGCGTCCGACGGGGACGACCACGTGTGGGCCAGCCGGCGCGGCGGGTCGATCTCCAGGATCGTGCCGACGACGTCGTCGCCGCCGTCCGCGCGCCGGTGCGCCCAACCGTCGCCCTTGGCCCAGCCGGAGGCGTTGCGGTGGTTCCAATAACGCATCGTCTCGTCGGGATCGGTGAGGGCCTGCCACAGGCGCTCGGGCGTCGTGGCGATGTAGGTGACGTAGACGAGCTTCGGCCGGTCGGTCATCGTGTCGTGCTCCAGTCGTCGTCTCAGGCCGGTCAGCGCGTCCAGGTCCAGGAGTTCGAACCGGCTGATCCAGCGTTCGTGGACCTCGTGCAGCGGCACGGGATTCAGGTAGTGCAGCTTTTCCCTGCCCCGGCGGACGGTGGTGACCAGGCCGGCCGCCTCCAGCACCGCCAGGTGCTGGGTGATGCCCTGCCGGGAGATGCCCAGGTCGGCACACAGCGCGCCCAGCGGTTGGCCGTTGTCCGCGTGCAGCCGGTCCACCAGGCGCTGGCGGGTCGGATCGGCCAGGGCCCGGAACACGGCAACCATGCGGGTGGTGTCGTCCAGGGGCATGTCAGGGAATATATGCAAGCATTTACTTGCATGTCAACGGCGGGCGTTTATCAGACGTAGGCCGGCTATCGATGTCCGCCGGGAAAACTGTTGACCGTGGGGAGGGGACGTGCGGCCGCATGTCATCACCTGGAGTGGTCTTCCCGGAGCGGGGAAGACGGAAGGAGGAGCGGATGGTCGGGCTGGGGGCTCGCCACCGCAGGGAAGTCGCGGACGAGGCACTGGTACGGCAGATGTTCGAGGAGCACGGCAACGCCATGCTCGCCTATGCGATCCGGTTGACCGGTGATCGCGGTGCTGCCGAGGACGTGTTCCAGGAGGCGCTCGTGCGGGCGTGGCGCCACCCGGACGGGCTGTCCAACGGCAAGTGCAACGCGCGCACCTGGCTGCTGTCCGTGGTCGACAACGTTGTCAGCGGGGAGCCGACGGCGTGGCGCCGACCGAAGTCGGGACGGTACGACGTCGCGACGCTGATGTCCGCCGACCAGACCCCCGTGCCGCACGTCCGGCTCTACCGGACGTGGCGGAGGCCTGCCGCGCCAGCGGCGCGCGAGGCCTCCGCGGAGCGCCCGAATACTCCGAAGGGGAAACGTTCGACACCGTGAGTTCGACACCGTGAGGAAGCTTGCGGGCCAGTCATCCGGCGCCGGCGCTGTGGTCCGGCCGGGCGCATGGTCCCCTGGCGGCCACGCGGCCGGCCCGCGTCACGACCGGAGCAGCGGGCTGGTGGTGGTTCCACCTCCGCCGGCTCGGTGGTTCGGTCAACCGGTGTCTTCGGCGGCCGCCAGCAGTGCGCGCACCTCGTCGGCCAGCGGGTGGCGCAACTGGTCCAGCATCGCCAACGACGTCGTCCACGCCGCGATCGCCGCCTGGCGGTCGCCCGCGGCCATCAGCGTGTCACCCAGCCTGCGGGACGTCTCCGCCTCGGCGAACGTGACGCCCAACTGCCGGTACAGGTCGATCGCGTGCCGGTAGCTGTCCGCGGCCTGGTCGTGGTGCCCGAGGTGCATGTGCGCGTAGCCGATGCTGTCCCACGTGTCGGCCTGGCCGTAGCGGTCGCCGGTTTCCCGCATCAGCGCGAGCGCCTGCTCGCAGTGTTCCAGCGCTTCGGAGTACTGGCCGAGCAGGCCGTGGTACCAGCCGACCGCGTTCAACGCGGCCGCCTGGCCGTGCGTGTCGGACGATTTTCGGTGCAGCTCAAGGGACTTGCACGCATGGTCCAACGCGGCCGCCAGGTCGCCGTCCGCGCCGCGCTGCTCCAGGGTCCAGCTGAACTGGCGGTGGAGGTTGGCCTGCGCGCGGACGTCCGCCACCTCGCCGAACAGGTCGAACGCCAACCACAGGTGCTTGAGCGCGGCGTCGAAGCGGCTGAGGTCGCCGTTCGCCCTGCCCAGCGCCCGGTGCGCCACGGCCTGGCCGTACTTGTCGCCGGACCGGTCGGCCGCGTCCAGGCCGGTGTGCTGTGCCACCAACAGGTCCAGCCAGTGGCCGCGACTGTCCAGGAACAGGGCGGTGGTCCAGGCCAACTGCCAGCAGTGCGCGTCGAAGCCCCTGGCGAAGGCGTCCTTGACCACCGCGAGCAGCACCGACTGCTCCTGGCTGAACCACGCGACCGCCGCGTCGGCGTCGGCCAACTCCTCGACGACCGCCCCGGCCACCGGCGGCCCCAACGGGATCCGCTCGCGGTTGGGCGAGAACAGCGCCGACGCGGCGAACGCCGTGTGCAGGTAGTGGTCCAGCATCCGGCCGAGCGCGTCGTGCCGCTCCGCCTCGCTGTCGTGCGCACCGGTCAGCTCGGTGGCGTACGCGCGCAGTAGGTCGTGACTGGAGAACCGGCCGGGCACGTGCTCGATGAGCAGGTGGCTGCGGGTCAGCGTGCCCAGCAGCGACCGGGCCGCCCGCACCGGCATGCCCACCAGGCTGGCCACCGCCGGGGTGGCGATGTCCGGGCCCGGATGCAGTGCCAGCAACCGGAACAGCCGGGCGGCTTCGGGCGGGAGCATGTGGTACGACCACGAGAACACGTCGCGCACGTCGATCGTGGTGTCGGCGACGGTGAACGCGTCCAGGCTGCCGTGGCTGTCCCGCAGTTCGGCCGCGATCGACGCGAGCGAGAAGTTCGGGTGGATCGCCGCGCGCGCCGCCACGATCGCCAACGCCAACGGCAGACCGGCGCAGTGGTCGATGATCTTGCGCGTCGCGTCCGGTTCCGCCGCCAGTCGCTGCGTGCCCAGACGGTTCGTCAGGAACGCCAACGCATCCGCGCTCGGCAGCAGGTCGAGGCTCACCGGCCGGGCGCCGTCCGCCGCGATCAGGCTGGGCAGCTGTGTCCGGCTCGTCACGATCACCAGGCAGCCCGGCGTGCCCGGGAGCAGCGGGCGGACCTGGTCGGCGTCCCGCGCGTTGTCGGCCAGGATCAGCACCCGGCGGCCGGCCAGCAGGCTGCGGTACAGCGCCGTCTGCGCGTCCACGCTCGCCGGCACCGCCTGCGGCGGCACGCCGAGCGAGTCGAGCACGGCGCGCATCGTCTCCCCGGCCGTCATCGCCGAACCGGTCGGTTCGAAGCCGCGCAGGTTCACGTACAGCTGGCCGTCCGGGAACCGCGGCGCCACCTGGTGCGCCCAGTGCACGGCCAGCGTCGTCTTGCCCACCCCGGCCATCCCCGCGATCACCGCGGTGACCAGCGTGGCGGAGTCCGACAGCAGACCGTCCAGCAACGCCAGTTCCGTTTCCCGGCCGGTGACGGCCGCCAGGTCGGCCGGCAGCTGTGCGGGCACCGGCAGCGGTGTCGGCTCGACCGGTTCGGCGACCGCGGGCTGTTCCACCAGGGCCGGATCGGCGCGCAGGATGCGTTCGTACGTCGACCGGAGGTCCGGGCCGGGGTCGATGCCCAGTTCGTCGGCCAGCAGTGCCTGGCCCTCCCGGTACGCGGCCAGCGCCTCGGCCTGCCGGCCCGACCGGTACAGCGCCAGCATCAGCAGCTCGCGGAACCGTTCGTCCAGCGGGCTTTCCGCCACCAGCGATGTCAGCTCGACGACGGCCTTGCCGAACTCGCCGAGCTGGAAGTCCAGGGTCAGCCGGGCCTCGATGGCCGAGCGGCGCAACCGGTCCAGCGTGGCGCGCTGCACATCGGCGTAGACCCCCTGGATGCCGGCCAGCGGCGTGCCCTGCCACAGGGCCAGCGCGGCCCGCAGATGGCCGGCGGCCTTCACCAGGTCACCGGACCGCCGGGCGCCCTCCGCCTTGGTCAGCTCCGCCCGGAACGCGGCCAGATCGCACTCGTCGGCCGCCACGCGCATCACGTAGCCGTTGCCGACGGTCGCGATCGCCGACCGCGCGACCCCCGCCGGATCGAGCGCGCGCCGCAGACGGTATACATACG
>DASZXM010000268.1:0-4936 GCA_035546415.1 Pseudonocardiaceae bacterium | reverse complement strand
CAGTTCGTTGCCGTCCGGGTCGAGGACGGCCAGGTCGGCGAACGCGTGCGGGCGGCCGACGCAGCGGCCGTAGCGGTTGGTCTCGGGCGTGTGCGTGATGAAGAAGTGCGAGTGACCCATCTCGCTGGAGCCCATGCCGTCGATGAAGACCGAACCCGGCCGCGTGACCCGGCCCTCGGCGGTGACGACCGTCCGGCTGCCCAGCGCCACCAGCCTGCGGATGTGTGCCTCGTGCGCGCAGTCGCCGGTGTTCCACCACAGCGACACCGAGCCGAAGTCGCGCGCCGCCAGGTCGATGCGGGCCAGGTCGGACCACGTGGCAGCGAAGCCGAGCACGCCGGTAGGTCGCCAGCTCTCGATCGCGTCCACCACCGCCGGACCGGTCTGGTGGGACAGCACCAGCAGTTCGGTCTGGTTGGACAGCGCCAGGTTCACCGCGATCAGCGTGGCCACGTGCGGCACGGGCAGCGCGGACAGCATCCGCTCCGAGCCGTGTGCCTTCGGCATCCGCAACCGGTGCCGGATGGCGGCGTACATGCTCTCGTGCGAGTGGACGACCGCCTTGGGCACACCGGTGGTGCCGGAGGAGTGGGTGATCGCGACGGCTTCGTCGCAGTGGTGCCGGTAGGGCGGGGGAGCGGCGTCCGGGTCGCCGGCGCCCAGGTCCTCGACATCGATGACCCGGTCGATGCCGGTGTCGTGGCCGACCAGTGAGTCGCGGCGGGCCGCGTCGGCGATCAGCGCGACCGCGCGCAGCCGGGTGAGGAAGACGGCGACCAGCTTTGGGGGGACCTTCACGTTGAGCAGCGCCGGAATCGCGCCCAGCCGGGTCAGCGCGAAGAACGTCAGCACGACGTCAGCACCGCTCGTGGCGCTCACCGCGACCGGGTCCCGGCGCCGGATGCCCAGCGCGTGCAGTGCGGCGGCCCGTGCCCGGACGCGCTCGTCCAGTTCCCGCACGGTCAGGGCCCGCCACGCCGGGATGGCGCCGTCGACATCCGTGTCGAACGTCAGCGTCGGGTTGTCCAGACCAATATGCTGAGCGGCGAGCGTGGTCAGCACGTTGCCCGAACCCAGCTCGTGGTCGGCGGCCAGTTGTGCCCTGACGTTCATGCGGCGCTCCCTTCGGGTGGCCCGACGAGCAGTGCCACCGCGTGATCCGTGTCGTGGTCGTGCTCGGCGACGTCGGCGGCGATGACGAGCACCTGTGCCGCCGCGCCGTCCGCGATCAGCAGTTCCGCCACGGCAGTGCCGTCGGCCAACGGGTCGCCCGCCGGGCTGGTGCACACCACCGGCCCGGTCAGGCCCCACCGGGCGGTGACGTGGCCGACGACGGCGTTCGGGTTGGACTGGAAGAACAGCAGCGGCGGCACCCGCCGCCCGGCGCGCACCGCGTCGGCCACGGCGCCGGCCGTTGTCACGTCACCGCGCACGCTGGCCAGCACCACACCGGTGTCCGGCGGACCGGGCGGGCGGCCGTAGCGCGCGGCCAGGCACTGCTCGGCGACCGCCGCGACCAGCGGGCTGAACGCCGACGTCACGAAACCGGCGATCGCGGGTGGCTGCTTTCCCGCCGGCCATGCGGCACGGGCCAGGACGGTCATGGCGCACCGACCAGGAGCGCCGTGTTCGCGCCGCCGAACGCCGCGTTGACGCTCAGCGCGTAGCGCGCGTCCGTCGCCCGCGGTTCCAGCACCAGGTCCAGCCGGCAGCACTCGTCCGGGCCCAGGAAGCCCGCGTTGACCGGCAGCGTGCGGGTTTCCAGCGCCCGCACGGTCAGCACCAGTTCCAGCAGGCCCGTGGCCTCCAGCGCGTGGCCGTGCGTGGACTTCGTGGAGCTGACCGGAATCCGTGCCACGTCCGGGCCCAGCGCGTGGTGCAGCGCGGCCGCCTCGGCGCTGTCGTTGAGCACCGTGCCGGTGCCGTTCGCGTTGACGTACCCGATCTCGGCTGGCGCGACCCCGGCGCGTTTCAGCGCCGCCGTGATCGCCCGGGCCAGGCCGGTGCCGTCCGGCTTCGGCTGGCACACGTGGTAGGCGTCGCCGCTGCGCCCCCAGCCGGCCAGCGTCGCCCGACCGTGCCGGGCACCGGCTTCCAGCACGACGGCGGCGAACGCGTCACCGAGCACCATGCCCTGCCGGCCCGCGCTGAACGGCCGGAGCCGTCCGTCCCTGGCCAGCGCCCGCCCGGCGTCGAACGTGCCGAAGATCCCGGCGTCCACGACGAAACCGGCCGCGACCACCACCCGGTCGCACCGTCCCGAAGCGACCAGTGCGGCCGCGTCGGCGACCGCGCTGCTCCCGGCCACGCACGCCGCCGTGTACGTCCGCACGTACCGTGCCCCGACCCGCTCGGCCACGTCCCGCGCGACGGCCGCGTTGGAGCGGTCCGCGTGCGCGGCCAGCAGCAGCGGGCAGTGCGCGTCCGCGCCGGCGCACGCCTCCCGAATGACCGCCACCAGTTCGTCGGCCAGCACCGGCGTGCCCGGCAGCGTCGCCGCGACACCGGTCCGCCTGCCGCCCGTGTCGAACCGGGTCACCGTGGTGAACCCGGCCGACCGCGCGGCCAGACCGGTGATCGCGACCCGCTCAGCCATGGCCGGCCTCGGTGATCGCGGTGCGCAGCACATCGACGGCGCCGGTCACGGTGGACATGCCGGTGAACGCGTCGTCGGTCAGGTCGAGGTACACGGCGTAGCGCTGCTCCACCTGCGCGACCAGCCAGGTCAGCTCCAGCGAACCCAGTTCCTCGCCGACGTCGGCCGGCGCCCGGTCGCCGTACCCGGCCAGCATGGCCAGCACGTCGGCCCGGTCGGGCAGCGCGCGACCCGTCATGCCACGCCCGCGGCGCCCGCGGCCGCCGCGATCCGCTCGGACATGGCCGCCGTGAACTCGGCGAGGGTCATGAGCGCGAGGCGCTCCATGTCGTCGTCGTCGAACTTGACGTGGTAGTGGTCCTCCAACTGCACGGCGAGGTCGGCCAGTGCCAGCGACTCCAGGTCCAGGCCGGCCGGGCCCAGTTCGGTGTCGTCGGTGACGTCCGCGACGTCGTAGTTCATCTTGCGCAGGGCCTCGATCGTGAAGGCGCGTACGTCATCGGTCATCGGAAACTCCCATCACTGGTGTCAGGACGCCGCTGCTGCGCGCAGGGCCGCCGGATTGCGGACGAGCTTGCCGCTCGCGGTGCGGGGCAACCGGTCCAGCACGTGCAGCCGGCGCGGTCGCTTGAACGCGGCCAACTCGCCGGTGATCACCCGCCGCACGGAGTCCACAGTGGAGGCACCGGTCAGCGCCAGGTACGCTTCGATGTCGCCGTCGTACACGACGACCACCTCGGCCACGTCCGGTACGGCCGCCAGCGTCTGCTCGACCTCGGTCAGGTCGACCTTCAGCCCGCCCACGGAGATCTGCGAGTCCAGCCTGCCCAGCACGGTCACCAGTCCGGTGCTCGGCTCGATCGTCGCGGCGTCCTTCGTGCGCAGCCAGCCGTCGGCGTACCGGGTGGGGTCGGACAGTCCGATGTAGGGGGACGCGGCCCTGCGGATGCGCAGTTCGCCGCCTTCGACGGCGACCTCGATGCCGTGCGCCGGACGCACGGACGGCCACAGCGTGCCGGACAGGTCGGTCGCGATGACACCGACCTCGGTCATCCCGTACATCGTGCCCAGCGGCACGCCGAACGTCGACGTGAACCGCCCCGGCACGCCCGGTCGTACGAGTTCGCCCGCGACGATCATCCGCACCAACTGCGGCACGTCGGGCCGGTCCGGCACGGCGGTGAGCAGTTCGGCGTGGAACGGCACGCCCAGCACCGTCGTGGGTTCCGGTTCGGCGGCGACGGCGGCCAGGATGCCCTCGCCGGTGAGCCGGTCCGGGAACACCAGTCGAACGCCGGCGTGCAGGCCGTGCAGCAGGCCGCCGACCAGGCCGAGCACGTGCACCATGGACGCCAGCACGACGACCCGCTCGCCGCGGCGCGGGAAGTCCGCCAGCCGGGCGTAGCGATCGAGTTCGGCCACCAGGTCGTCCGACGTCCGCGCGATCACCTTGGACGCGCCAGTCGAACCGGACGAGAACTGGATCAGCGCGTGGTCGGTCGCTGCCGGCCTGCCGCCCGGCCGGGCCGCTGTCGCGGCCGTGACGTCGGCGTAGCCGCGCATCCGGTTGCCGCGCACCTGGGTCGGCGTCACCACGAACTGCGCGGCGACCCGGTCCAGCGCGCGGTCCACCTCGTGCTCGGTCAGGCGGTGGTCCAGGAGACTGACCTGGGCACCGATCCGCCACGCGGCCAGCAGCATCGCCACGTACGTCAGGGACGGCGGCAGGCGCAGCGCGATCGTGCCACCGGCGCGCAGGCCGGCGGCGGTGAACCCGCGTTCGTGCTCGGCGACCAGGGCGCGCAGCGCCGCACGGTCCACCGGGGCGTCGAACGACAGGCACACCTCGGCGGGATCACCGGCGAGCAGGACGTCGTCCACCCAGTCGGGCGCGGGTCGGGACTCGGTGGCGGCAGAAACGACTGAGCCTTTCATGCGCCCCTCGGTATTGGCGAGATCGAATTGAATTCAAACCGGAGAATTTCACACCCGCTAAAGCATGGTCAAGGCCAGGACTGCCGAATTCCGTGCATTATGAATGCGGACATCATTTCGTGTCACGGCCGTGCGGGGTAAGATCGTCAGCGGTGCCGGAACAGGGAGTGTGACGATGCAGCCATTGCGGGTCGAGGAGTACGCCGAGCTGGCCGAAGCCAAGGTCACGGCGTCGGCCTGGGGATATGTGCAGGGCGGCGGCGGTGTTGAATGGACGCTTGCAGAAAATCGTGCCGCATTCGCGCGTGTCGCCGTCCGCCCGCGCTTTCTGGTGGATGTCGAACAGTGCGACACGAGCACCGAGTTGCTCGGCAGCCGACTCGCGACACCGATCGGTGTCGCACC
>DASZXM010000267.1:0-5025 GCA_035546415.1 Pseudonocardiaceae bacterium | reverse complement strand
ACAGGCGGGTGTCGGGAAAGTAGTCGTAACCCCACCCCCGGCGCAGCAGCTCGCGCCTGCCGACCACGGTGCCGGCGGCGTCGACGAGTTCGAGCAGCAGCAGGAACTCGGTACGGGTCAGGTGGATCTCCGCGCCCGCGCGGTACGCGATGTGCTCCTCGGGCCGGATCTCCAGGTCACCCACTCGGATGACGGACCGGACGTCCCGCCGGGACGGCGCACGGCGGCGCAGCAGTGCCCGGATGCGGGCCGCCAGTTCACTGGCGACCAACGGTTTGGTCACGTAGTCGTCGGCGCCCGCCTCCAGACCGCCGACCACGTCCGCGGTGGACGTGCGGGCCGTGATGACGATGATCGGCAGGTCGCCCTGCGACCGCAGGGTGCGGCACACGGTCAGGCCGTCGATACCGGGCAGCATCAGGTCCAGGAGGACGACGTCCACCGTCGCCGTGTCCACCGTCGCCGTGTCCACCGTCGCCGTGTCCAACCGCTGCAACGCTTCTTCGCCGGAGGCCACGCCGATCAGGTCGAAGCCCTCCTCCCGCAGCGCCATGCCGAGGGCTTGCTGGATGAACACGTCGTCCTCGACGAGCAGTACCCGGATGCTGGACTCCACCGACGCTCCTTGTCCTTCCTCGGAAAGACGGTACCCCGCACGCGGGCACCGACGCCGCCGGGAACCTGACAACTGGGTGACGATCGCGGCCGAGGAACCGATCAGTGGGCGTCGAGCGGTATCCGGCGTGCGGTCAGCCGGCCGAGGACGTTGAGCACCTGACGTGCCGTCCAGCTGTTCAGCGCGGGTTCGGTCAGGTCGCGCCTGCCCTGGCCGTCCAGGAACGTGTCCAGGAGCGCGGGCACAGCGGCGGACCGCTGGACGTGCGCCGGACCGGCCAGCACGAAGCGGTCGTGCTCACGCCGGTCCAGGAAGTGCACCTCGTCGTTGTGCGCCACCGTGTACGTGAGCGGACGCAGGGTCATCCAGTCCGCCGCCCGGTCGGTGTCCTGCGGCACGCGCTCGCGGTACACGCCGAAGTGGTCCCACAGCGTGGCGAGTCCGTCCGCGCTCCCGGTCACCAGGGTCCAGTCGGCCGGTGGGTCGAAGTACAGGTGACGGTAGGCGGCCAGCCGGGTCGGAGTGTCCCGCCGCGGGTCGACCGTGACACCCACGAACCGCACGCGATCGCCAAGGCCGGCCGTCTGGACCGCGCGAGCCGCCTGCACGATGGCGGCGGTGTTCACCGGGCTGGTCTCCCGGCCCAGCGTCATCATGTCGTACAGGACGACGAACCTGCCGTGGAACGAGGACAGGGTGACCGACCGACCGTCCGACGTGGTCAGTGGCAGGTCGAGGACCGAGCGTGCGATCGGCCTGTCCAGCTGGGTGCCCACGAACGCCGGCGGTGGCATCACGGCAGGCGGTGCCGCGGCGCAGGCGCCGACCGTCAGGCAGAGAACGAGTGACAGCACCAGGAGTACGCGGCCGGCGCGGTCGCCACAGAGGTGGTCGTGGTGCAGCAGGATCGCTCGCTCCCTCGAAGTGTCCTCACGCCGCGGGGCGCGGGGTGAACGCGATCGCGTGCGCCGCCTCGGCGACCTCGGGCCACCGCGGATCGGCCGGGTCGGTCGGGAACCCCAGCAACGGGGCGAGCCGCCGCCACGCCCGCGGATGCGCGTCCTGGTAGGCACGCAGCGTTCGCAGCGTCTCGGCTCCGTCCAGGAACCGGTGCACGGGACGCTCCCAGCGCTGTGCGGCGATCCGAACCTCGACGGCCGGCGCCGCGGTCAGGTTGCGGTACCAGTCCGGGTTCTTGCCCCACGCGGCCACCACGACGAGTTCCGGTGTGGACCGGTCGTAGCCCACGACCTCGGCGACGACCTCCCGCCGGGCACCGGTCCGCCGTCCGCGGTGGACGATGTAGACCAGCCGGTGTCCCGCCATCCAGCCCAGCCGCGCGCGGTACAGCCAGAGCGGCAGGCGAAGCAGTGTTCTCGTCAGGCCGGTCGGCTTCCGGTCGGTCAGTGTCATGCCGGGCTCCTCATGGCTGGGACACCAGCGTACCGCGACGGTAAAGGCCGACAACAGTTGTCACACGCAACTGTTCCGTCGGTCACGCGGGTTGGGTGAACAGCTCGTCCGGTCCGGCTTCCTCCGGGGAGTCGACCAGCAGCACGATCTCGTCGCCCGCCGCCAGCCGGGTCGAGCCACGCACGTGCACCGACTGGCTCTCCCGGAGCACCAGGCTGATCCAGGCGTCCTCACCGAGCGGCAGCTCCGCCACGGTGGCGCCGTCGGCCACCGACCCGGCGACGACCCGCACCCGCCGGACGCCGTGCGGCGGTGTCCGGAACCGCACCCCCAGAGTCCACGGCAGCGGGTCGACCACCCGCATCGGCACCCGGCAGCGGTCGGCCACGAACGGCACCAGCCCACCCTGCACCAGGATCGAGAACGCGACCACGACGAAGATCAGCCCGTAGATCCGCTGCGCCTCGGCGATGCCCGAGCTGATCACGAACGTGCCCAACAGAATCGGCACCGCTCCCTTGAGCCCGGCCCAGGTGACGAACGCCCGCTCACCCCAGCGCAACCGGATCGGCACCAGGAGCAGCCCGACGAGGACCGGTCGCACGACGAACGTCAGCAGCACCGCCAGCACCAGGCCCAACCACCAGACCCCACCGTCGATCACGTCGCGCACGGAGACCGTCAACCCCAGCACGACGAACACGACGATCTCCGCGATGCTGGCCAGCGAGCTGTGGAACCGGCGGATGTCGGCCTTGAACGGGGCGTTGGCGTCACCCATCAGAATGCCCGCGACGAACACCGCCAGGAATCCGGAGCCGTGGGCCACCGTCGCCAGACCGTAGACGACCAGGGCCGCGGCGAGCGTGCGCAGCGCGTAGAGCCCCTCGTGCGGCAGGGGCACGCGCCGACTGAACAGGAGCAGGACGTAGCCGCCCGCGACGCCGACGACCGCGCCCACCGCCATCTGTTCGGCGAACGTCGTGACCACCGACCCGAGTGGATCGCCACCGGTGCCGGTGCCCGCGGTCACCAGGCTGACCAGCAGTGCGATGCCGACCGGGTCGTTGGCGCCGGACTCGCCCTCCAGGATGGTGCCGGTGCGGCCTTCGATCTCCCGCCTGCCCAGCACCGAGAACACGACGGCCGGGTCGGTCGGCGCCAACGCGGTCCCCAACAGCAGCGCCGGGAACCACGCCAGACCCAGCACCAGGTGGGCCAGACCGGCCACCGCGCCCGCGGTCACCAGTGTGCCCAGCACGCCGACCCAGGCCACGGCGGACGCCGCGGAACGGAACCGCCGCCATCCGATGTGCATCCCGCCGTCGAACAGGATGACCACCAGCGCCACGGTCACCAGCCGCTGCACGGTGTCGGTGGACAGCGTGTCCAGACTCGGCACGAGGTCCGACGCGACGGCCGCGCAGACCAGGAAGATCAGCGGGGCGGGTATGCGCAGCCACGCGCTGATCCTGCTGGACAGGACCGCGCCGATCCCGACCACGGCGACCGCCAGCACGATCCACGCGAACGGCTCGACATCACCCACGGCGCTCCCTCCGCCCGACAGCGGCGGAGTCCACAGTAGACGCGGCCCACCGTCGGCCGACCCAGGATAGTCGAGGGCCGGTGTCTCAGCGGGTTCCGTCCGCCTCCAGCGGGGTGGGCAGCCAGTTGGGCGGGATCACGGCGAGCGGGCACGGCGGGGTGCGCAGCAGGGCGTGACCGACCGAACGGGTGACCAGTCCGACCGTCGGACCGCAGCGTGGCGCGCCGACCACCAGCAGTTGCGCCTCCCCGGCAGCCCTGCCCAGCGCGTGGACGGGGTCGCCCCACGACTCCTGCCAGGTGACCGCGACGCGCGGATAGCGCCGGTGCCAGTTGCCGCGCGCCGAGGTCACCCGGCCGATCGCCGCGGACAGCCTGCGGGCGTGGCGCAGCCCGCGACCGGCCAGGTGCAGGGTCAGTGGCACGCACCGCCGGTCGGCCAGTTCGAATCCGAACTCGATGGCGTGGACGGCGGTGTCGGCGTCGGTTATGCCGACGACGATCGGTGCGTCGGGCCAGACGGCACGGCGGCTCACGGCCACGACCGGACAGGGCGCCTGCGCCACGACCGTGCCACAGATGCTGCCGGCCAGCACGTCCTCGAACACGCTGGCCCCGCTGTTGCCCAGTACCAGCATCGGCGCCACGTACCCCTGGCTCACCAACAGGTGCGCCGGGCTCGCGGTGCGGGTGCACGTGGTGATCTCGATCGCCGGGTCCACCGAGCGTGCCAACTCGACGGCGATGTCGATCACCGGTGCCGCCCGGTCCGGTGCCGGGCAGAGGGGTGGCGGCACGAACATGCCGCTGGCCAGCACGGACGCGAAGCGCTCGGTCCGGGCGTGCACCAGTCGCAGCGGCCTGCGGCGCAGCGCCGCTTCCCGCGCCGCCCAGCACACCGCGTGCGTGCTGCCCGCCCGCTCACCCACGCCGACCAGAATCGGCGCGACACGTCTGCCCACCGTCGACCGGCGGACGACATCGCGGGACTCCGTCACCGCTCCAGACTGCCGCCCGACGACCTCGGCAGACCTGACGATTACGTGACGATCAGGCGCCCCGCCGCGGTTGCCGGCAACCCGGTGGAACGGTCCTCCGTGGATGTCCCGCTCGGCTGGTCGGGAGCGTCGAGCACTGGGTAACGGGCGCCGGGTCAGGAAGATCTGGTCACGCGGTAGGCGACACAAAGCGGTAGGGCAGGGCTTCAGCCCTGCCAACAGAGCGCAACAAAAACAACCGGGGCTTTAGCCCCTGAGGAACAGCGTCCTGGGGCTCTATCCCCCAAACGCTGAAAGGCGCCAGCCCTGTAAAGGACTGGCGCCTGATCTCGGAAGGCAAACCTTCCAACCTACCCAACAAAAAGTACTGCAATTGTTTCCCTGCGTGCCCTGAGCGGAGCCCCCGCAGTCTTGCCACCGCGTGCTCACTCTGAGCCCCCGCGGCTACTT
>DASZXM010000266.1:0-6257 GCA_035546415.1 Pseudonocardiaceae bacterium | reverse complement strand
GCCAATTCGTGAGTCTAGTTGCGTCCTGTCCGGCTGGTCGGCGTGATCAATGTGTTATACATCCGTTTTGTATCGTCCGCTTGTCTACTCCAGTGTGACGATCCGCGGTCAGGAATCTGTTAACTGCGATGGATCACTGTTAACAACTACTCGCCCAGGACCGGTGGGCTGCCTGCCGTGACCTCTTCCTGCCGCCGAATGGCCGCCAGCGGGGTCGGGCTGGCCGCCGCCTCGGTCAGCGGCTGGACCGAACCACGGAAGTTCTCCAGCGCGTCCAACTCTCGCCTGCGGGCCGCGATGAACCGCTGCAGGTGGGTGCTGGACAGGTTGAACGCGTCCACCGCACCCCCGGCGGACCGGTGCGCCGCCGCGGCCTGGGCGCGGACCAGCTCCACGTCGTCGGCGATGGCCCGGTCGGTGGCCGCGAACATCGCTGCTGAGGCGACGACCGCGAAGCCGGTCGGTCCACACAGGAACACCCGGCGGTCCAGCAGCCAGCGCAGCAGCTCCGGGTCGGTGTCCAGCGCGGCGACGACCGCGGCGTCCGACGGGACGAACATGACCGTGCCATAGATCGCGTCCGCCCAGCGCTGGTAGCCCTTGCCGGCCAGTTCGGCGGCGCGCGACCGGATGTTGCGCACGTGCACGCGCAACGCCTCGGCCCGCTCCGCCGGGTCGTCGGTCTCGGTGGCCTCGGCCCAGCACGCCATGCTCATCTTGGCGTCCACCGGCACCTGCCGGCCGCCGCCCACCAGCAGCACCAGGTCCGGGCGCACGGTGCCGCCGCCCGCCAGGTCCGTCTGCACGGTGAAGTGCAGGTCCTCGCGCAGGCCCAGGGCGCGGGCCGTCTCCACGAGGACCCGTTCGCCGAGTTCGCCCCGGCCGCTGATGGACGCGAACGCCACCTCATAACGCTGTAGTGCGGTCTGCTGCTGGTCGACACGGGCCCGCTCGGCCTTGACCATCTCCATCGCCGCGTCCGCGCGCCGCGTGCTGTCCTGATACAGACGCCAGAACAGCGCGACGGCGCCGATCAGCAACAGGGCCAGCACCGCGGCGATGGTGATCACTGCGGTCATTGCGCTTGCCTTCCCCCTCGGGTGTCGGTCGTCCTGCCCGATCATCGTCCGCCGCGGCCTGGAGCGCACTATCGAACACACGTTCGAGTGAATGATGATCAAATGGTGGCGAACGCGCGCCCGTCCGGCCTAACGTGGATCTTGTGCGCGCACGGCACACGTCGATCGAGCAGGCAGGAGGTGTGTGATTGGACGATGAGTGTCGCGGTGTCCTCTATGGATGGACCTAGGCGGTGGATTCCGTTGTGGTCCCCGGAACATGAGGTCTGTTGTGGTGTCACGTCGGAGCTCGTCAGCGATCGTCGGGTTCGGCTCGGCAACGGGTCGGCCCGGTGGTGGGCTGCCGGCAACGATGGTCGTCCGGCGTCGGGAGCTGAGCCCGGCGGCCGCGTGATCACCGGACACCGGGCCGGTTCCGGGACCGTTCGGTGGCCGCTCGGTCGGTCGTCCCCACGAGAGGTCACCCGGGTTTCTCGCCCGTCCGCGACATGCGGCGGTGCGGCACGTACGGCGACCGCGGCGCCGTCCGTGCGGCTGCCGCCGCGGCGGTCGGTGCGAGCTGCCGGCACCCTGCCGTTCCGGCCGTCGCCGCGGTCGACGGTCCCGCCGTGGGTCCACCACGGCTACGGCAGGGTGCGGCGGTGGCGCTGAGCAGGCGGTCCGGAAGGGGGCCGGCCACGACGGGCAACTAGACTGGTCGGTCGTGAGCTTGACCCTCGGCATCGTCGGCCTACCCAACGTGGGCAAGTCGACCCTGTTCAACGCGCTGACCCGCAACGACGTGTTGGCCGCCAACTACCCGTTCGCGACCATCGAACCGAACGTCGGCGTCGTGCCGCTGCCCGACGAGCGCCTCGACGTGCTCGCCAAGCTGTTCGACTCGCAGCGGATCGTGCCGGCCACCGTGTCGTTCGTCGACATCGCGGGCATCGTGAAGGGTGCGTCGGAAGGCGCGGGGATGGGCAACCAGTTCCTCGCCAACATCCGTGAGGCCAACGCGATCTGCCAGGTGATCCGGGTGTTCGACGACCCGGACGTGGTGCATGTGGACGGTGTCGTCAACCCGATCAGCGACATCGAGACCATCAACACGGAGCTGATCCTCGCCGACCTGCAGACGCTGGACAAGGCGCTGCCCCGGTTGGAGAAGGAGGCCCGGACGCGCAAGGAGGCACGTCCGGCGCTGGAGAACGCCAAGGCGGCCCGGGCCGCGCTGGACGCCGGCCGCACGCTGTTCGCAGCCAAGTCCGAAGTGGACCTGCCGGCGCTGCGCGAGCTGAGCCTGATGACAGCCAAGCCGTTCCTGTACGTCTTCAACGCCGACGAGACCGTGCTGACCGACGACGCCCGGCGCAAGGAACTGCGCGAACTGGTGGCACCTGCGGACGCTGTGTTCCTGGACGCGAAGGTCGAAGCCGAGTTGCTCGAACTGGACGAGGAGTCGACGCGGGAGCTGTTGGAGTCCATCGGGCAGACCGAGCCCGGCCTGCACGCCCTGGCACGCAGCGGCTTCCACACACTCGGCCTGCAGACGTACCTGACGGCGGGGCCCAAGGAAGCCCGGGCGTGGACGATCCCGGTCGGTGCGACCGCACCACAGGCGGCGGGCGTGATCCACAGCGACTTCGAGCGCGGCTTCATCAAGGCCGAGATCGTGTCGTACGACGACCTGGTGGCCGCCGGGTCGCTGGCGGCCGCGCGGGCGGCCGGCAAGGTCCGCATGGAGGGCAAGGACTACGTCATGGCCGACGGTGACGTGGTCGAGTTCCGCTTCAACGTCTGATCCTCGCGTCGTCCGCGCGGGTGGTCGCTGGTTGGAGGAGCGCAGGTCGTGGCACCCGGTCATGAGGCGGCCGGGTAGTTTGGGGTCTGCCGAGCGACTGAAACTGGGGACAGTCCGGCGCCTCGCCGCGTGCCATGCGGGGCAGACATGCGCAGATGTGCATAGGTCGTAGGGGAGCGGATTCGTGAACGTGCGTGCCGTCGAAGCTCGGATACTGACCGTCGCTCCGTGGCTGCTCGGCGTGTCCGTCCTCGTCCAGTTCGCGCTGGTCGCGTTGCAGGCGAAGATGACCATGGTGGACCTCATGGTCTATCGGGACGGCTCGCCGTTCCTGCTGCACGGCACGCTCTACGACTGGCACCTGAGCGAGTACTCCGAACAGTTCGCGCTGCCCTTCACCTACCCGCCGTTCGCCGCCGTCGTGTTCCTGCCGCTGTCGTGGCTGCCCTGGGTCGCCGTGCGCTGGCTGTGGCAGATCATCTCGATCGTCTGCCTGTGGTGGCTGGTCCGGGTGTCCTTGCGGTTGGTCGCGAAGGACGTGAACACCGACACCGAGGACGTCTGGCGCCGCCGCACCATGCTGTGGACCGGGCTGGCCATCTGGTTGGAACCGGTCCGGACCACCCTCAACTACGGCCAGATCAACCTGCTGCTGGCCGCGGTCGTCCTGGCGGGCATGGCCGCGACGCAGAAGTCGGTGTTGTCCGGACTGAGCGTGGGCATCACGGCCGGCATCAAGCTGACGCCAGCGCTGTCCGGGATCTACTTCCTGGCGACGAAGCGGTGGGCCGCTGCCATCTGGTCGGCGGTCGCGTTCGCCGGCACGGTCGCCATCGCGTGGGTCGTCTCACCCGCGCAGTCGACGCTCTACTGGTTCCACCTGCTCAGCCAGACCGGTCGGATCGGGCCGGTCGGATCGGCGATCAACCAGTCACTGCGGGCGGCGCTGTCGCGCACGGTCGGCTACGACGTCGGCAGCGGGCCGATCTGGCTGGCCGCCGTGGCCGTGTCGGCCGTGCTGCTGTTCTTCGCATTGCGGGCGGCCGTGCGGGCGGGGGACATGCTGGCCGGGATCGTCGCCGTGCAGTTCTTCACGCTGCTGGTCTCACCGATCTCGTGGAGCCACCACTGGGTGTGGGTGGTGCCGGCCGTGCTGTGGCTGCTCTACGGGAGGGCCGCCGGCGGCCGGCTGGTTACGGTGACGGCCGTTGTGTGGTTGGTGGCCGTGGGTAGTTACGTGATCTCGTTCCTGCTGAACATCCAGAGTTCGATCTGGGTGATCAGCAGGCCGTGGTACGCCTCGCTGCTCGGCTGGGCGTACCCGGCCTGCGGCCTGCTGACGCTGGTCGTGATCGCCGTGGCACTGCATCGGAAGCCGCCGGCGCCCGAACCCGAACAGCCAGCCGCGGAAGAGGCCATCGCCAACTGACGGCCGCTGGCAACGATCGGCAACGATCGGCAACGTCGCCGCGTTGAGTTCGGGCCATCGGAGGCGGGAACGAGCGCTGGTGTGCCGAGTGATGGCGGTGCCGAGCGGTGCCGAGCGATGCCGCGCGATGCCGCGCTGCGAGGCCGGCAATCTCGGACCGCAGTCCTATCGGTGTCGTGTCCGGCGGTCAGGCCCTCCGGGCAGTTGGCCTGGAAAAACCTAGCCGGCGATGATATCGTTGATCTTGCTTGCCAGCGTCAAGTCAGCCGTCGTGATGCCGCCCGCCGAATGGGTGCTGCAGCGGAACGTGAGGGTGCGCCACCGGATGTCGATGTCCGGGTGGTGGTCGGCCTGTTCGGCCACTTCCGCAACCCTGTCCACCACCTCGATCGCCTTCGGGAAACTGGCCAGTTCCACCGTGCGCACGAGGGCCTGGCCGTCCCGCTGCCACCCGGACAGCCCGGCCAGGCCCTGCTCGATGGCGTCGTCGCCGAGTAGTTCGCTCATACCTGCCATTTAACCGTCCTTGGTGACCACTCTCGCCAACGCGAGCGACCACCCGACCACCGCGTAGCAGACCGCCATGATCACGCCGTGGATCAGGTTGTCCGTGGGCAGCGGGTCGCGCAGCACGTCGACCATCGACTGCCACGAGTTGGTCAGCAGGTACGGCTGGAGCCAGCTCAGCGCTGGGATCGTCTGCAGCACGCCGAACACCACCGCGCCGGCCAGGGTGGCCGCCATGACGACCATCGGGTGCTCCGTGCACGCCGACACGGCGAGCGCCACCGCACATACCGCCCACACCTGCACGGTCGTCCACAGCGTCGCCAGGAACACGCGCCACAGCGCCTGCCCGAACGACACCGTCGTGCCGGACAGCGTGATCAGGTCGTGCGAGCCGAACACGACGTACCCGGCGATCATGCCGACCGCCGCGATCAGCAGGCTGGCCGCGAGCACCGCGGTGGCCACACCGAACGACTTGATCACCAACAGTCGCACCCGGCCGACCGGTGCGAGGAGCAGGTACCGCAGCGTGCTGTGTGCCGACTCGCCGGCCAGCGCGTCCGCCGACCACATCGCGCCGACCAGCGGCAACAGCAGCGCCAGCGTCACGCTCAGCGACACGATGGGCAGCACTAAGCCGTTGCCGACGAGCGTGCCGATCAGCCCGCCACCACCCGGACGCGAACTGCCGACCTTGGCGCCGATCGCGATCACGACCGGCACCAGCCCGAGCAGGGTCAACGCGATCCACGTGCGGGGCCGTTTGAACACCCACGCCAGTTCCGAGCGGAGCAGCCGCCCGATCGGTGCCGCCGTCGCCGTCCTCAGGACGTACGTGGGCGTCGTCGCCACCGTGGTCATGATGTCCCCCCGGGTGACTCGGTGAGCCGTGCGAACAGCTCCTCCAGGTCGGCTCGCTGCCGACGAACCTCGTGCACCGGCACGCCCGCCCGCACCAGCGTCTCCACGACCGCGGGTGCCGACGTGCCAGCGAGGTCGACGAGCAGGCCGTCATCCACCATGCGCGCGCCGATCTTGTTGTCCCGCAGTGCTTCCACGCCTTCGGTGCGGGAGGGAGTGGTGACCAGCAGTGTCGGGTTGCCGGCCTCCAGCAGCGGCCCCAGCTCGCCCTGGGCGACCACGTTCCCCTTGTGCAGCACGGCGACGTGCGTGCAGGTGGCCTCCACTTCGGACAGCAGGTGGGACGAGACGACGACCGTCGTGCCGCTGGCGTGCAGGTCCGCGATCACCCTGCGGATCTCGCGGGTACCGGCCGGGTCGAGGCCGTTGGTCGGTTCGTCGAGCACCACGAGGTCACGTGGCACCAGCAGTGCCGCCGCGAGACCGAGCCGCTGTTTCATACCGAGCGAGTAGCCGCGGTAGGCGCGGCCACGGGCGTCGGTGAGACCCACCCTGGCCAGTGCGTCGCTGACCGCGCCGCCGATCGCCTTGGTGG
>DASZXM010000265.1:0-2170 GCA_035546415.1 Pseudonocardiaceae bacterium | reverse complement strand
ACTGTCCACCGCGACGATCCCGACCGCCGTCGGTTCCTCCTCCGGTCGGTCCACGACGCGGATCTCCGGTTGCGGGCGCAGCTGACTGGTCAGCCCCGCCTCGGAAACGGGATCGGCGGCCTGTACGTATACGGGAACTCGGATGTCCATGAGCACTCCTGGTCGGGCCAACGAAGCCATGTCCAGCGTGCCGGTACACCGCGCTCGTCGCCCTGGGGAACGGCCCTAGGCCACCCCTAGGTGTTCCGCCGATTCCACCGTGGACACGACCACCATTTCCGGTAGGATCACCGACCATCCACCGCTCGCGATGCGTGATTGGCACCATCGGCCATTTCGGTGGTCACGGCCCGAGTGTTCCGGAAAATGACACCGACGGTGTGCACCGGGTCGCGCCGGTGCCGGGTGCTGTGCAGTTGACGGCGAGAATCACCGGTTGGTTCGGGGCCACGTGCAGCGCACTGACGTAGTGGTAGTCCAGGTCCCGAAAGTTCGCCAGTCCCTCCTGCAACACCACGGTGCCGCCGATCTCCAGTTGCAGAAACCCACCGTCGCCGCGCGGGTTCTGCAACACCAGGTCGCTGATGCTCAGCGGCTGGTGCTTCGGCGCGGTGAACGAAAAGCTCTGGAACGATCCGTTCGTCACCGGATCGGCGGTTGCGGCGATGCGGAAATCGATCGGTGTCCGTGCCGCGGAACTCGGACCGCCGGCCGCACCACCGGACGCGGTTTTCCCACCGGCACCACGACCCGCACCGGCATCACCGCCCGAGCCGCCACCTGAACCACCGCCCGCACCGCCGGACGCGGCCTGTGCGGCGCTGGCCGCCTGGCTGGCCTGTCGCGCGGCCTGGCTCGCGTGTCGTGCCGCGCTGGCAGCCTGACTGACCTGCTGCTGGGACGCGTCCTGGGCGATCGAGGCGACAGTTGGTTTGAGCACCGTGAACCACAGCGCGATCAACGCGGCGACGACGACGAGCAGCACGGCTGACAGCGGCAGCAGCCACGGTGGCAGCACCTGCTGCTGCACGAGCACGGCGTTCGTGGTGATCGGGTCCTCGCCGTCAGGCAACACGACGAGTTGGAACTGGTGCGTTCTGGGCTCTCCCTTGAGAAACCGGCGGTGTGGCGCGACCTTGGCCCGCACCACCGTCGCGGTGCCCGGCCGGGTGAGCAGCGTAGGCGGATCGACCACGATGTGCAGTTCGTCGTCGGGATCGATCGCCACGATCTCCGCGGCGGTCTCGTGGTTGCCGTTGTTGTCCACCACCAGCCGGTAGCGGGTACGGCGAGCGGCACGCGCCTTGGCCGGCACGATCTCCGCCGCGACAGCCGTGAACGGCTCGACGTCCACGTCGCCTTCCTCGACGACCGAGCCGTGCGGGTCCTCCCGGGACAGCACCCGGATGCCGAACGGCACCACCCCGGCGAGCACGTCGGACGTGCGCGGCGGTCGGAACACCACCCGGGCAACGGCCTCCCCGCCGGGCAGCAGGTTGATCGTCGCCGGTTCGACCTCGGCCCACTCCTGGGCCGCACCGACCACGTCGACCGCGAACTGGTCGACCACGTCGCCCACGTTGTGCACGATCACCTCGCAGGCGACCTCGGCGCCCGCGGCGACCGTGAGATGCGTGGTGTTCAACGACGCTGTCACGCCCATGCCGACCAGTGTCGCGGTGGGAGACACGCGCCGAGAGCGGCGATGGGGAACAGTACCGGGCACCGTGTGCTGCCCGATCAGACCCGTTGTTGTGACCCAACTTCCGGCCAACGGGCCGTTCCTACCACGGCGTCCACTTCCTACTGTCGGGCGGAGGGCACGATCCGCCGAGGAGGTCCGGTGGCCACACGACGCGCGTCCCGGCTCGCCGTCGTCGGCGTGCTCGTCGCGGCCGCCACCACGGCGGTGGTGGCCGGCGGACGTCCCGCCGCGGCCGGGGTCTCACCCGGCGCGAACCAACGGGTGTCGGTCCACGACGACGGCAGCCAAGGTGTCGGCGACGCGTCCGCCAGCGACGGCGGCCCGGACGACGTCGCGGTGTCCGGCGACGGGCGGTATGTCGCGTTCGACGATCCGGTGCGGCTGGACCCGCTGACGGTCTCCGGGCGGTTCAACGTGTACGTCCGCGACCTGACCGCCCCCGGCCACACCGTGCTGATCAGCAGG
>DASZXM010000264.1:0-2424 GCA_035546415.1 Pseudonocardiaceae bacterium | reverse complement strand
GGCCGGGCGCGGCGACCCCGCTGCCCACGGCGACAACCTGATCGCCCCCCCACTCCGGGAGCGTGCCGGTCACGCGCGCAGGCCGTCCATGATCACGGCACGCACACCCGGCGGCAGGCAGCCCTGCTGCCGTTGTGCCGTCAGGATCATCGAGCCGAGCAGCGTCGTCACGTCGGTGGCGGTGACGTCGGTGCGGACCGCGCCTGCCGCCTGGGCCCGCGTGAGCAGCGCGCCGATCGCGGCCAGGATGCGGTCGCGGGCGTCGCCCAGCGCGGTCGACACGTCGACGCCGGCGCCGGCCAGTGCGTCCAGCAGATCCTTCTTCATCATGCCCTGGTCGACGAACTCGCTGAGCACGGCGAAGAACGCGGCTCCCGGGTCGGGCGCGTCCACCTGCGCCAGCACGTGGTCGCCCATGGCGCGCATCCGGCCCAGCACGATCGCCTCGAACAGCGCCTCCTTGGTGGGGAAGTGCCGGTACACCGTGCCGGCGCCGACCCCGGCCCGACGGGCGATCTCGTCCAGCGGCACGGCGATACCTTCGGCCGCGAACGCCTCCTGGGCCGCTTGCAGCACCCGCGCCCGGTTACGGCGCGCGTCGGCGCGCAGGCCCGTGGCGACCGGTTCAGCGCTCATGCACCCAGTATGACGAAGAGCTCCTAACCGAACGCGACTGTGTTAGGAGCTCTAACCGCGGTTCGAGTCGGCCTCGACCGGCCAGCCGGCCAGTTCGCGGACCACGCGCTGCGCCTGGACCAACCCGGACACCTCGCCCTCGCTGAACGTCCGCTGCCGCAACACTGCGGCCGGGTCGTCGCCTGCGAGTCGCTCCGCCTCGTCCACGCCGATCTTCGCGCCGTGCTCCAGCTCGGCCAGCCGGGCCAGCACCTCGGCCACTTCCACGTGATCGACTCGCGCCATACCGTAACCCTAGAGGGTGGGCAGCGGCCCCGGGCCGGCCAGCACCCGTT
The DNA here is from genome assembly GCA_035546415.1 of Pseudonocardiaceae bacterium. Taxonomy (GTDB): domain Bacteria; phylum Actinomycetota; class Actinomycetes; order Mycobacteriales; family Pseudonocardiaceae; genus DATEPR01. The sequence continues at coordinate 1,453 of DASZXM010000264.1, read as the reverse complement.
TCGCGTCGGCCAGCGGGTCGACGTAGGGGCCCAGCAGCGTCCGCGTGACCGCCCGGTGCACCCGCGCCACGGCCACCACGACGTAGCTGGCCAGCAACGACAGCCCGACCGACACGACCGCCACGACGACCGCGACCGGCACACTGTGGATCCACACGTCGTCGGGCACCGACCACGACCACGCGGGGATGGTGACCCCGGCCAGGCACCCCAGCCAGACGCCCAACCCGATCGCGTCCAGCGCGAGCAGCGCCGGGTACAGGCCGACCAGGTAGGCGACGTCGCGCCATGTCTGCGGATCGCGCCACCGCGTGCCCAGGTGGGCGAAGACACCGGTGCCGGTCACCGGCCGGTACGACCGCTCCACGGGCGCCCCGACCATCGTGGCGCGCACCCGCTCCACGAGCGCACCACCGCGCAGCACGGCCGCCGCGCCGATCAGCAGCGGCAGGCCGAGCCACGTGATGTTGAGGACGGCCGACACGAGCAGCACCACCAAGCACCCGGCGAAGCACACCGTGCCGACCGGCAGGTAGCTGGCCAGGTACGCGGTGGCCGCCCACGGGCCCGGGGAGCAGAACTGCCGGACCGGATTGCCGCGCAGGGTGAGCCGGTCGGTCACTCGACGCTGCGCAGCAGGGTCTCGACGGCGGACAGACGTTCGGTCAGTTCGGCGAGTTGGACGTGCAGGCTCTCCTGGTTGGTCACGGCCTGTTCGGCCAGCTTGCGGTAGCTGGCCATGGCGATGGCATCGGCGCGGTGCCGCTGCAGGCGGTGGTACGACGTCACGCTCACGGCGATCCCGCCCACCACGATCAGGACGATGGCGATGGTGATGATCGCGCCCGTCATGTCGAGGCCCCCTTCACGTTGTGGTGCCCTTTCGTGTCGTCCTGCGCTTGGTCGTCCCGGAGGGCGTCGATGATCGTATCGACAGTGACATTCAGCTCGAACGGCTCCAGGCGGATGTATTTCATCGCCTTGCCGTCCGGGGAGAGTTCGAGGTGGCCGCTGACCAGCCCGGCGGCCTCCAGCCGTTCCAGGTGCATGTAGACCAGGGGCCGGGAGAGCCCGAGCCGCCGCGCCAACTCGCTGACGTGCACCTGCCCGTTGGCGAGTTCGGCGATGATCCGCAACCGCTGCGGGTGGCCGACGGCGGCCAGTGACGCCAGCAACTCCTCACTGGTCAGAGCCCACCACCCCCGGCAGTTCGATGTGGCACGTGTAAGCACAGGCTGACGGGTGGGGCGGCTCCTGTCAACCTGACGCGCCGCACCCGGGTTCGTCGCGGGTCATCGGAGTTCTCGTGACGGGTGTTCGCGGCGCCGCGATCCTCATGGCTCGGGTCCATTGTGGCCGCTCGGACGGGCAGCCGTGCCGGCACCCGGCTCGGGTGGGTGCACTCGTGTCGGACGACGAACGGCCGGCCCGTCGTGCGCGAACACGACGGGCC
>DASZXM010000263.1:0-4711 GCA_035546415.1 Pseudonocardiaceae bacterium | reverse complement strand
CGGATCGCCGGAGATGGCGACGCCGAGCTTGCCCAACAGCGTCCGCCTGCGCACCACCTCGAACACCGCGACCGCGAGCAGCGCGACGACGACGGCGATCACCTGCTGCAGCGTCAGGCCGGCCGATCCGATGTGGACGTTGACGCCGTTGAGCAGCGTCGGGAACGCCCGGGACGTCGGACCCCAGATGATCGCGGCACCGGTGGACAGCACGATCGCGACTCCGAGCGTGCTGACCAGCCAGGCGAAGCTGAACCGGTCGGACGCCAGGATCGGTGCCACGGCGAGGAAGTAGATGAGCACGCCGCCCACGGTCGCGGTGAGCAGCCCACCCACCACGGCCACCCAGGACGGCAGGCCGGCCGTGCTGAGCGCCGCGGTCACCATGACCGCGGCCATCAGCAACTGCCCCTGCGCGAAGTTGATCACCCGCGTCACGGAGAACGCGGTCGCGAAACCCATCGCGACGAGGCCGTAGACGGCTCCGATCGCCAGGCCGCTGCCCAGTACCTGGAGCATCAGGAGCCCACCAGCGGGGTCCACTTGCCGCTGGCCGCGTCGAACCTGACCAGCGTCAGCTGCTCCGGGCCGATCGTGGTGTGCTTCTGCGGGGTGAAACTGAGCGTGCCGGTCAGCCCGTGGAAACCGGACACCGCGTTGAGGGCCTTCTGCAGCGCGGCGGGCTGGGTGGACTTGGCGGACTTGATGGCGTTGCCCAGCATGATGATCGCGTCGTACGTGGCTTCGGCGAACGGCGTCGACGCGACGTGGAACCGGTTGGAGTACTTGGTGCGGAAGTCGGTGAGCTGCGCGTTCGGGCTGATCTCGGTGGTGAGCAGCGCCGAGATGACGCCATCCGCGTCGGACTTGGCCAGGTCGGAGAACGTGGTGTCGGCGTCGGTCTCGTCGTTGCCGAAGACGGTCAGGTTCGCGCCGAGGCTCTTGGCCTGCTGCACGAACGCCGCCTGGTCCTGCGGGGTGAGCCACACGTCGACGCAGTTGGCGCCGGACGCCTTGATCTTGTCGATCTCCGACGACAGGCCGACGGTCGCGCCGGTGCTCCAGTTCTCGGTGATCGGGTCGTCGACGGCCAGCTTCTTGCCGGCGGCGTCGTAGACCATCTTGATGCCGGCCTCGCCGCCCAGCCCGTAGCTGCTCGGATCGTGCAGCAGGGCCAGGCCGGTGCAGTGCTTCAGGGCGTACTGCGCGATGATCCCGCCCCACGCGAACGTGTTCAGGCCGGTGTCGAACACCCATGCGTGCGGCGGCTGCGACGGTCCGTTCGGATAGACGGTGAGGCCACCGTCGTCCACCGCGCCGATGTTCGGGATCCGCGCCCGGTCCGATTCGGCGGCCGTCGTCGGGCCGGTGTCACCGGAACCGGCGATCGCCACGGCACCCGCGCTGACCAGCTCCCGGAACAGCTGCGACGACGTGGTCGCGGACGCGTTGTCGTTGTACCACTTGAAACTGAACTTCTTGCCCAGTGCGCCACCCTGGGCGTTGAGCTCGTCGATCGCCATCTGCGCGCCGTTGACCATGGCCTGGCCGGTGGTGCCGTACGCACCGGTGGTGCCCGCGATCTCGCCGACCAGGATCGTGCCGTTGGCGCTGCCGCCGCCCGCGCCCGGCGGATTGCCCGCGCAGGCCGCCAGCCCGAGCGCCGCGACGGCGCCGACCACGGTCAACACGGTCTTCCGGGTGGTTGCTGTCATCGACGTCCGCTCCTTTGCGAGACCGTGAGACCACCTGTTGGTCAGATTGCCTGATTGACTGACAATCTGGCGACATCGTGCCTCCCGGCCCCAGCCCGGTCAACCCTCAAGCTCACCGTCGCCGCACGGTCGCGGACAGTCATGACAGCGGCCGCCACCCACGGGGATGGCGGCCGCGTCGGCGACGGCGATCAGTCGGTGATCAGGTACTCAGTCGGTGATTCGGTACAGGGCCACTCCGTGCGCCGGGACGGAGGCGCTGACCGTGTGACCGGACGACGAGCCTGCCTGGTGCGTCCACAGGTCGTGGAGCCGGTGGTGACCGGCCGACAGACCGAGCTTCCGGTCGGCCACCGAGACGACCTGGGTGGTGTCGCCCGTGTTGAACAGCCCGACGATCACGTCACCGTTCGGCTCGGTCTTCGCGAACACCTGCCGGGTGTGCGTGTTCACCACCCGCTTCGCGGCGATCGAGTCCTGGTCGACGGCGAGCACGTCGGTGTTGCGCAGATAGGCCAGGTCGGCGCTGTCCAGGTGGGTCAGGTCGACGCCGAGGATGAACACCGACGCGCCCAGCGCCCACAGGCTCATCTGCGTCTGCCGCTCGACCGGCGTGGTTCCGTCGTTCGCACCGTTGCCGACCTCGATGGAGTCGTAGTCGTTGAAACCGCCCGGACCGGCGTAGGGCTGCCATTGTGCGACGTAGTCGAAACGGCTCTTGACGTCGTTCCAACTGGTCAGCGGATAGCTGTTCGACCCCTGTTCGCAGTCGTAGCACTCGATGTCCGGCGCGAACTCCCACTGGTTGGCGTACCGCATCAGCGTGGGCGTGATCTTGGTGTCGAAGTCGCCCTGCGTGATGTCCAGGACGATCGGCCGGCCCGTCTGCCGCAGCGCCTTCGACCACGCCTTGATGTCGGCCGTGTTGGCGTCGGTGAGACCGTCGAACTTGACGTAGTCCACGCCCCAGGACGCCAGCCGGTCGGCCCACGAGTCCGCGTACGCCTGCGCGCCGGGCTTGCGGTAGTCGATGCCGACCATGCCGCCGCAGTTGTAGTTGTTGTCCGTCACGGACGGGTCGGCGATCTGGTCGGCCGTGTAGGGCGTGCCGGCGATGCGGCTGTGCTGGGCGACGGCCTGCGCGGAGATACCGGGCGTGACGTAGATGCCGAACTTCAGCCCGAGCGCGTGCACGTGGTCGGCCACCACGGCGATGCCGTTCTCGTTGCCCCGCGGTGGAAAGCGCGTCGGATCGGTGACCCAGAGGCCGTTGGCGTCGACGTCGGGTCCCTGGTCGCCCGGGCACTGGTACCAGAAGTCGTCCAGGTTGACGTACTGGTAGCCGATGGCCTCCAGGCCACTGTCGTGCAGGGCCTGTGCCTGGGCCTCGATGTTGGCGGCCGTCGGATCGGCGCGCAGGAAGCTCCAACTGCTCCAGCCGAGCACCGGTGTCCGCTCGACGCCGTTGTCCTCGGCCGACGCTGTGGGCGCGGCCGGTGCGGCGAGGACGGAACCGGCCACCAGGGCGGCCGCCAGCAGGAAGGCAAGTCGTTTCACGATATGTGTCTCCTTCACCGGTAACCGAGTGGCGAATCGATCACATTCCATCGTCAGGTGTGCACACTCTTGCACTTATCTGTTCGGGTGGACAGGGAGATAATGTGAATAACGTGATGTGAATGACCTGATCGGCCTAAAGCGAACAGGATTGCGCGGAAATCATGCACGGATCTGGACAGCGGTGCCCGAAGGGCCCAGGATGTCGCCTATGTCCCTCCGGTCGTCCAGAGCCTTACCCCGAGCCGCCCTGGTGGCGGCCATCGCACTGTCCGCCGTGGTCGTGAGCGTGCCGGCCGCGACGGCGACGCCCGCGCCACCGGCTCCCGTGTCGTGCGGGTCGTGCTGGCACCCGGCGCTGGACACGTCCTGGAACTGGGTGCTGTCCACGGTCCCCACCGCGCCCTACCGCGACGTCGCCATGTACGACATCGACGGCTTCAACGCGACGGCCGCCGACGTCACCGCCCTGCACACCGCCGGCATCAAGGCGGTGTGCTACATCTCGGCCGGCACCTACGAGGACTGGCGGCCCGACGCCGGCGACTTCCCGTCGGCGCTGCTGGGCAAGAAGGTGTCCGGCTGGCCGGGGGAGAAGTGGCTGGACGTGCGCGACGTGCAGCACTCCGACAGCACGCTGCGGTCGATCATGGACACCCGCCTGGACATGTGTCGGCAGAAGGGTTTCGATGGTGTCGAACTCGACAACGTCGACGGTTACACCAACTCCACCGGCTTCCGGCTCACCGCGGCCGACCAGCTGTACTACGACGCCACACTCGCCGACGACTCCCACCAGCGCGGGCTGAGCGTGCTGCAGAAGAACGACAACGAACAGATCCCGGACCTGCTGCCGTATTTCGACGGTGCACTGAACGAACAGTGCAACGAGTACTCCGAATGCACGACGGCGCAGAACGGCGACTACGGCCTCGACCAGTACGTCGCCGCCGGAAAACCGGTGTTCCAGGCGGAGTACTCGCTGTCGACGGCGCAGTTCTGCCCGGCGGACAACGCGAACGACTTCAACGGCGTGAAATTCGCCCTCGACCTGGACGACTCCGACTTCGAACCCTGCCGCTGACCGGCGGGATGGCCGGGACGGCCGGGATGGGCCAGGATGGACCCGCAGTCGCGGCCGGGCCATGCGAGGGAGCGCCATGATCGAGCTGATCGAGTCGAACGACGCAGTCCTGATCTCGTTCGTGACCTCCCTGCTGACCGACGCGAAGATCGAGCACACCGTCACGGACTCGCACATGAGCGTGATCGACGGCTCGATCAACGCGATCACCTCCCGCGTCCTGGTCCCGGAGGACAAGGCGGCCGAGGCCGGCCGCCTGCTCAAGGAAGCAGGAGTAGACACGGCCTGACCCCCGCCGCCCGACAGCCGACGCGACTCGCGGGGCACGGGCTGGCCGGCCCGAGCTCACCGGCCC
>DASZXM010000262.1:0-1979 GCA_035546415.1 Pseudonocardiaceae bacterium | reverse complement strand
CCGCTTCCTCCGACACCACACGATGGTAAGCGAATAATGTCAATAGTTGGAAAGTAACCAGATCTGGCCCTCATCGCGTGAAGCTGTTACACCTCAACCTGTGCGCGGTCGGTGACGGTACCGTGCCGGAGGGAGGTCGCGAAAGCATGATGATCGAGTGGGGACGCCTGCGGGTACTGGCCACCACGGCGGTGTCGGCGCTGATGCTGGCACCCGTGCTGATCGGCAGCGCGGCCGGCGACCCGGCCGCCGACCCGCACCAGCTGGTGAGGGGGCTGGTGCATCCGGCGTTGAGCCAGCAGCAGCTCGCCGGGCAGCGGATCATCTACTCCTACTCCGGCCTGACGCCGCCGCAGGACCTGATCAACCGCATCGAGGCCGGTGAGGCGGCGGGTGTCATCTTCTTCGGGGACAACATCTCCAGCGAGTCGCAGATCGGGTCGGTGATCACCGAACTGCGGCGGGCGAACGACCAGAGCCCGGTCCGGGCGCCGCTGCTGCTGATGACCGACCAGGAGGGCGGCCAGGTCCGGCGGCTGCCGGGCGCGCCCACGATGTCGGAGAAGCAGATCGGCGAGTCGTCCGACGGCACGACGCTGGCCGCGCAGGCCGGCACCGGTGCCGGCCAGAACCTGGCGGGCGTCGGCATGAACGTCAACCTCGCGCCGGTGCTGGACGTGTACCGGACGGCGGGCGACTTCGACGACCAGTACCAGCGCTCGTACAGCCAGAACCCGACCACGGTGGCGAACCTGGGCAAGGCGTTCGTCACGGCGCAGCAGGCCACCGGCGTCGCGGCCACGGTGAAGCACTTCCCGGGCCTGGGCGCGGCGACGGCCAGCCAGAACACCGACGCCGAACCGGTGACGCTGAACGTGTCGCTGTCCAACCTGCGGTCCATCGACGAGGCGCCCTACCCGGCGGCGATCTCGGCGGGCGTCAGGCTGGTCATGGTGTCCTGGGCGGTGTACCCGGCGCTGGACGCGAGCCACCCGGCCGGCCTGTCGTCAGCGGTCGTCCAGGGCGAGCTGCGCAACCGGCTGGGCTTCCAGGGCGTGACGGTCACGGACGCGCTGGAGGCGGGTGCGCTGCGGAACTTCGGCAACGAGGGGCAGCGCGGCGTCTCGGCGGCCCTGGCCGGTATGGACCTGATGCTGTGCGCGGACGGCAGCCCGACCCAGGGCGACGACGTGGCGAGCGCATTGGCCTCGGCCCTGGGCTCGGGCCAGTTGTCCCAGTCGACGTTCCAGGCGGCGGTCAACCGGATCACGGCCCTGCGGTCGTCGCTGCACTGAACGTGCTCCGCGGCGACGGGGCCCTACTGGTGGGCCGTGCAGCGCACCGTCGGTGGTGCCGCTGACGTCCCGGTGCGGCCGCCGTTGAAGCCGAACGTGATCGGGCCGTTGGCCGGTGTGGCGTTGTAGGGCAGGTTCGTCACCGTCACCGCCGTGCCCTGCTGGCTCAGCGCGCCGTTCCACAGGTTCGTGATCGTCTGGCCGTCCGGCAGGTCCCAGGTGACCTGCCAGCCGTTCAGCGGCGTGGTCCGGGCGTTCACCGTCACCGTCGCCTGGAAGCCGCCCGGCCAGCTGCCGGTCACGTGATAGCTGGCCGTGCACGCGGACGGCGGTGCGGTGGTGGGTGCCGGCGTGGTGGGTGCCGGGATGTTCCTGGTGTGCGCCGTCGGTGGCCTCCCGGACGCCGTGATCCCGGCCGGACGGTCACCCGCGCTGATCAGGATGCCCGTCACCAGGCCCGCCGTGACCAGGCCGACGGCGACCAGGCCGGCCAGCACCGTGCGCCTGCGTGGCCGGCGCGGCCCGCCGACCGGCAGGTGCATTGTCGGCGGGGCCACCGGCCGGCCGTCGGCCACGGCACCCAGCGCGGCCGCTGCGCGCGCCATCGTGGGACGTCCGGCGGGGTCGGCGCGCAGCAGCCACAGCAGCACCGGACCGAGCGGCCCGGCGTTCGCCGGCGGCGGC
>DASZXM010000261.1:0-3075 GCA_035546415.1 Pseudonocardiaceae bacterium | reverse complement strand
AACTACGCGAACCCGGTGGTGCGCAAGCCTTCCGCCGGTACGTGGACGGCGCTGCTGTACACCGACTCGTTCACCGGCACCGTGCACCTGAGCGCCACCGAACAGCACGCGGCGCCGACCGGCCACGTGAGCCCGTCGACGTTCACCCTGGCCCCGGGCCAGCACCGGGACGTGACGGTGACCAGCACGTTCCCCACCACCGGTGACACGGCCGACTCGGTCACGTTCGCCGCCGCCGGCGCGACGACGACCGTGCCCGACCTGCTGCGTGCGCTGCTGCCGCTGCCCGGGACGTTCTCCGGCACGATCACGGGCGGCAACGGCCGCGGCGGCGACCCGGCGCAGACGTTCACCTACGCGTTCGACGTGCCGGCAGGCGCACCCGGCCTGAACGTGTCGACGACGCTGGCCCGCGACGAAAACCAGGTGCTGCAGGGCGTGCTGCTCGACCCGAACGGCGAGACGCGCAGCATCGGGACGAACCTGCCGATCGAGCAGGTCCTCGACCCGACGAACGTGCCCGACCACACCGACCCGTCGCTGTCGATGTCGGTGGCCGACCCGCAGCCGGGCCGGTGGCGGTTCGTCCTGGCGCCGCAGAACCCGGTGCCCGGCACCGCGCTCGGCCTGCCGTTCACCGGCACGGTGTCGCTGCACTCGGCCGTCACGGCGACCGCGCACCTGCCGGCGACGCTGCCGGCCGGCAAGCCGACCACGGCCACCGTCACGCTGACGAACACGAGCCCGGCAACGGTCTACGTGCAGGCCGACGCCCGCACGGCCACCGTCGGCCAGGTGAAGCTGGGTGCCCGGCTGCTGCCCGGACAGGGGATGCCCTCGACAGTCACACTGCCGATCACCGGTTTCAACGCGCCGTCCTACCTGGTGCCACCGGACACCACGGCACTGACGGCGACGGCCACGTCCACGGTCGCCAACCAGGTGGAACTCGCGTCGGTCGGCACGTCGGGGGCGTGGGGCGGACTGGACGCGGTCGGCGGGGCCGGCACGACGTCCACCGCGACGCTGAGCGAGCCGAACGGCCCGCTGGGCCAGGGCGACTGGACGGTCGCCACCACCGAGATCGGCCCGTTCGGCCCGGACGGCGAACCACCGGCCCAGGCCGACCTCGCCGTCACGGCGACCACCCTCGGCTTCGACTCGTCGGTGACGTCGTCCACCGGTGACCCCTACGCGGAGTCGCTGGACGGCGACGCCGACGCGGGCACGCCACTGGCCGTCGCACCGGGGAAGACGGCCACGATCACGCTGACGATCACCCCGACGGCGCCGGCCGGGACGACCGTCGACGGAACGCTGAACATCGTCAGCCCCGGCGACGCGACCCTGTTCGGCCGCGTGCTGAACAACCTGGTCGTGTCATCCGGCGACGTGCTGGCCGCGGTTCCCTACCGGTACACCGTCGGATGACGCGATCCGCCGCAGGACGGGCGCGGCCGCGAGCACGGTCTCGCGGTCCGCGTCGTCCAGTTCGGCCAGTCGCTGCCGGAGCATGTCCGCCTGGCCTCGGGCCACGACCAGGACGGCGGCCCGGCCGTCGTCGGTGATCTCCAGGCGGATGGCCCGGCCGTCCGTGGTGTCCCGGATGCGCCGGATCAGGCCATCGGCCTCCAGGCCGTTGGCCACCGTGGTGACCGTCGGCTGCGAGCACGGGACGCGGGTGGCCAGCTCGCCGACCCGCATCGGCCCGGACTCCAGCAGCTGGACCAGCACCAGCAGTTGGGTGGGGTGCAGGCCGGGCATGCCGGCACTGCGGCGCAGGCTGCGCACCAGGCGGTGCATCGCCAGCACGAGCCGCAGTACGTCGTCGTCGGACACCTGACCGGCGAGAATCGCTCTGTCGTCGACCATGTCCGCCGTCATCGTGCCCTCCCGGCCTGACTCCCTTGTCAGGACGTTCGCACCTCCGGCCGGTAGATGTCCAGCCACGTGGCCAGATTGAGTGTCCGCTCCAGGGCGTGACGCAGCGGCATCGTCAGCCCGCTCGCGTCCGTGGCGACCGCGTCGACGAGCCATTCGCGGCGAATCATCGCGAACACCGGATTGTCCGGTTCGGTGAGCAGCTCCTTGGCCTGCTGTTGCAGTGCGACCGGGTACTGCGGGTCCGCCGTGGACGGGTACGGGCTCTTCACCCGCTCCGCCACCGACCTGGGCAGCACGTCCCGCGCGGCACCGCGCAGCAGGCTCTTCTCCCGGCCGTCGTACGTCTTCAGCGCCCACGGGGTGTTGTAGACGTACTCGACGAGCCGGTGGTCGCAGAACGGCACCCGCACTTCCAGGCCGACCGCCATGCTCATCCTGTCCTTGCGGTCCAGCAGGATGCGCACGAACCGGGTCAGGTGCAGGTAGCTCATGATCCGCATGCGCCGCTCGTGCTCGGACTCCCCGGCCAGCGGCTCGACCTCGGCGACGGCCGTGGCGTAGCTGTCACCGATGTAGCGGGTCAGGTCCATTGCGGACAGCAGGCCCGGTTCCACGAAGTTGCCCGGCTCGCTGTGCGGCGCCGACGTGGCGATCGCCGCCATCCACGGGAACGTGTTGGCCCGCTGCACCTCCGGTTCGTGGAACCAGCGGTAGCCACCGAACACCTCGTCGGCGCTCTCCCCGGACAGCGCCACCGTCGAGTGGCCGCGGATGGCCTTGAACAGCAGGTACAGCGACGCGTCCATGTCGCCGAGGCCGCTGGGCATGTCGCGGGCCGCGATGACCGCGCGCCGCACCTCGGGATCGGCCAGCTCCGAGTGGTTCAGCACGATGTCCTCGTGCTGCGACCGCACGTGCTCGGCGACGTCGCGCACGAACGGCGCGTCCGGAGTGGGCCGCAGGTCGTCCGCGGTGAAGTTCTCGGCCTGGCCGACGAAGTCGACGGCGAAGCTGCGCACCGTCTCGCCCTGCCGGCCCAACTGCTGCGCGGCCAGTGCGGTCAGCGTGCTGGAGTCCAGGCCACCGGACAGCAGCACGCAGCGCGGCACGTCGGCGACCAGTTGGCGGCGGACGATGTCGTCGAGCAGTTCCCGCACGTGTGCGACGGTCTCGTCCCGGCCGTCGGTGTGC
>DASZXM010000260.1:0-5221 GCA_035546415.1 Pseudonocardiaceae bacterium | reverse complement strand
GGGCCGGGCGCAGCGAGCCCGGTGCGGGCCTGGCGCCACGGCCGGGTGCGGCGGGCCGACGCGGCGTTTTCTCGTCGAACGGTCGACACGCGGGTGGAGCTGGGCACGGTCGGGCGGGTTGACGGGGCGGGCGGGTACCTTCAACGCGTGCCCGAGTCCCCTACCGTTGAGTCCTCCGACAGTGCCACCGTCAGTGCCACGCTCGACGGCGGTGCCCTGCCGGATGTCGCTGTCCTGCTCAACGCCGCCGTGGGCGCGGTGGGCGGCGCCGAGCGGCCCGGGCAGGTGGAGATGGCCGAGGCCGTGGCGCGCAGTATTCGGGTCGGTGAGCATCTCGCCGTGCAGGCGGGGACGGGCACCGGGAAGTCGCTCGCCTATCTCGTGCCGGCGATTCGGCACGCCGTGGCCGAGGAGGCGACCGTCGTCGTGTCGACCGCGACGATCGCGTTGCAGCGGCAGCTCGTCGACCGGGATCTGCCTCGGTTGGCGAAGGCGTTGAAGCCGCTGTTGGGGCGGGAACCCCGGTTCGCGATCCTGAAGGGGCGGCGCAACTACCTGTGCCTGCACCGGGTCCACACCGGCGCGCCCGAGGAACCGGACGACGGCGCCCTGTTCGACCCGTTCGCCGCGTCCGCCATCGGACGCCAGGTGAAACGGCTGCACGAGTGGTCGAGTGACACCGAGACCGGTGACCGGGACGAGCTCGTGCCGGGCGTCGGCGAGCAGGCGTGGCGGCAGGTGTCCGTGTCCGGTCGGGAGTGTCTGGGTGTGGCCCGCTGCCCGGTCGGCACCGACTGTTTCGCCGAACGGGCCCGCGCCGAGGCCGGCAGGGCCGACGTCGTCGTCACGAACCACGCGATGCTCGCGATCAACGCCCTTGAGGGCTACCAGGTGTTGCCCGAGCACGACGTCGTGGTCGTCGACGAGCCCCACGACCTGGTCGACCGCGTCACGTCCGCCGCGACCGCCGAGATCAGCGGCAGCAGCGTCACCGGCGCCGCCCGCCGCGCGGGTCGGCTGATCGACCAGGAGATCGCCGACCGTCTCGCCGAGGCGGGCGACGGCCTCACCCTGATGCTGAGCGAAGCCCCGCCCGGCCGGCTCGACGAGTTCCCCGAACCGCTGCGCAACACGCTGCGGACCGTGCGCGACGCCGCCCGGGCCTGTCTGATGGCGTTGGGGCCGGAACGTGCCGCGCAGAAGGAGGACATCGCCGACGCGACCGCCCAGAAGCTCGCCCGGGCGATGCTCGACGAGACCCACGACACCGCCGACCGCCTGTTGGACGCGTTCGACGAGGACGAAGCGCACCGCAGGGACGTCGTCTGGGTGTCGGGCGACACCGACCGGCCGGTGACGCTGCGCATCGCGCCGCTGGGCGTCGGCGGGCTGCTGCGGGAGCGGCTGTTCGGGCAGCACACCACGATCCTCACGTCGGCCACGCTGACGCTGGGCGGCGCGTTCGACACGCTGGCCAGGCAGTGGGGCCTGCCACTGTCCACCGCGCAGGTGCAGAAGGTCGACGGCATGGCCACCGACAAGGAACCGGCCCTCGACGGTCCGAAGTGGACCGGACTGGACGTGGGTTCGCCGTTCGACCACGAACGCAGCGGCATCCTCTACGTCGCCAAACACCTCCCGCCACCGGGACGCGACGGTCTCGCCGAGTCGTACCTGACCGAACTCCAGGAACTGGTCGAAGCTGCGGGCGGCCGGACCCTCGGCCTGTTCTCCTCGATGCGCGCCGCGAAGCAGGCCACCGAGGCATTGCGCGAACGCACCGACCACCCGATCCTGTGCCAGGGCGAGGACTCCACGGCGCTGCTGGTGACGAAGTTCGCCGACGACCCGCGGACGTGCCTGTTCGGCACGCTGTCGCTGTGGCAGGGCGTGGACGTGCCCGGGCCGTCGCTGCAACTGGTCGTGGTGGACCGGATTCCGTTCCCACGGCCGGACGACCCGCTCGCGTCGGCCCGTCAGCGCGCTGTCGCGGCGCGGGGCGGCAACGGTTTCCTCACCGTCGCGGCGACCCACGCCGCGCTGCTGCTCGCGCAGGGTGCGGGCCGCCTGCTGCGGTCGATGGGCGACAAGGGCGTGGTGGCGATCCTCGACTCCCGTCTGGCCACCGCCCGGTACGGCGGGTTCCTGCGGGCGTCCCTCCCGCCCTTCTGGTCGACCACCGACCCGCAGGTCGTCCGCGGTGCGCTGCGGCGCCTGGACGACGCGGCCCCGGTGGCCTAACGGGACCGGACCAGGCCCTTGAGCACCTTGCCTTCCGTCGACAGGTAGAAGTTCCCGCGGTTGAAGCGCGGCGTGTCGGAGAAGATCAGGTACAGGTACTTGAAGTTCTCCGCGAAGCCGTACGCCGGGAACAGGTCGCCCTGCACCATCGGCGTGGTCGTCACGTCGTTCAGGATCGTGTATCCGTTGGCGCAGCGGGCGTTGGCCTTCATGCCCTGGAAGTACTGCCAGGCCGTGGCCGCGTAGTACGGGTCGCGGGTCTGGAAGTACAGGTCGAACGACCCGTTGACGTACTCCGGGCGGAACTGGTTGCCCGTCGACGTCGCCGCGAACGTCGTGTAGTCGATCCCCTCCGGCAGCACCGGGTACCGGTCCAGGACAGCCGTCCACGACCGGTAGTACGACGCGCCCAGCGCGTGGTCACCGGCGGCGTCCAGAATTTCGCCCCAGAACGCGGCCAGTTCCGACTGGCCGCGGCCGACCAACGCACCCGTTTGGAAGTCCACCTGCTTGTACCAGGTCCGGCCGTTGTACGTCTCCACGACGTACTTGGTCAACGCGTCGTTGAACATCCGGAACCACGCGCGGCAGTCGTGGTCGCCCAGTAGCGCCCAGCCGCCCCACAGGTACTCGTAGAACGAGTCCACCGGCGGGTTCGGCGCCTGGTCGACGCCGTCGGCCCACTCGCCGGTCTCCACGTTCAGGTACGTCCCCATCAGGCTCAGCGACGACCGCTTCGTCACCGCGTACTGGTAGGCCTTCTTCGCCGCTCGCAGGTACTTCGGGTCACCGGTGACCTGCGACAGGACGCCGAACTCCAGGATGTTCGTGCCGATCTCGGCCAGCGGCGGCGTGGCGCCCGACACCGCGCCGGTGTGCAGGTTGACGTACTGGTACGGCATCCCGGTCGGCGACGCGAACGCCGGCATCAGCCGGTCGGTGATGTCCACCGTCAGGTCGAGCAGTTTCCGGTTCCCGGTGGCCAGGTAGCCGGCCAGCAGGCCGCCGACCACGCGGATGATGGCTTCGAAGACGTGGAAGTCGCCGTCGATGTCGAAGTCCAGGTGCCGTTCGATCCACGCCACGCCCTCGGCGAGGTCGTGGTCCAGTTCCATCACGTACAGCGTGTCCAGCGCCTCGATGATCGACAGGCCGATCGGGTGGCCGTCGACGAAGAACTCGCTCGACGTGCCGGACAGCGGGTTGACCTGATCGTGGCCCCACGCGAATTTCTGGTATCCCCGCCACGCGTGCAGGAACTCGTTCCTGATCTGCCTGGCGGCCAGCGGTGCCGGCGGCACGGACGGGGCGGGAGCGGCCGACGCGGCGGCCGGGTCGATGAGGCCGCCGGTGATGCCGAGACCACCGGCGACGGCGAGTGCGGTGAGCAGGGTACGTCGGGTGACAACGTTGTCAGGTGGCAGCACGGGTTCCGAAGCTACCCACCGAACCCGGACCGCCACAACGGGTCAGCGGAATTCTGTCCACCGGACAAGACGGCGCCCACCGGGACGGCCGTCAGCGCGGCCATTGGGCCAGCACCGTGACCGTGCCCGGCGCCACCTCGGTGAATCCCGCGTCGCGCACCGCGACCACCGACCGCTGCTGCCACGCCGCGAGCGGGTCGTCGCCCGGGTGCAGCTCCTGCCACCGGACGGGGGTGGCGGTACGGACCGCGCACCGGCAGTCCGCAGCCGCCCAGTTCGCCAACGCGTCGGCCGGCAGCAGCGCCGCCAGCAGCATCGTGCCGTGGCCGACCTGTGCGGCGGCCTTGCCGGCCGTCATCGCGACCGCCGGATTCAGCCACAGCACGGGGATGCCGGGCGGCGGTGGACCGGGATCGTCGAACGGGAGTTCACTGCCGGAGATCTGTAGCCGCGTGACCTCCTTCGGTGCCTCCCGCACCCGGCCCGGCACCAGTGCCCGGACCTCGGCGTCGCCCACCTGGACCGTCCGGCCGGGCAGGTCGCACACCGCCTGCCAGTGCGCTCCCCGGGCCCGGCGAGCCACCTTGCGGATGTGCCCGGACGTCCAGGCGAGCACGTCGTCGTGCCACGGGCCGTCCGGCTGGGCACGCTCGTCCAGGCACACCGCGATCGCCGCGGCCGCCGCCGCTTCCAGCAGCGCCGTCCGGGACGGCGGTGCTGAGCGTTCGATACGCAGGATCACCGGCATGGCACGGACTTCCGCCGGGTCGTCGGCGGCGTCGGCCGCCGTCTCGGCCGCCGGCAGCGACAGCCAGCTCGCGTAGCGGTCGGCGAGCGGTTCGAGGACGGCCGTCACAGCCGGGTCGGTTCCAGGCCGTCGGCCATGTCGGCCGCCTCCACCTCGGCGCGGGTCACGCCAAGCACGAACAGCACGGCGTCCAGGAACGGGTGCGACAGCGCCGTGTCCGCGACCTCGCGCAGCGCGGGTTTCGCGTTGAACGCCACGCCCAGGCCGGCGGCGGAGATCATGTCGATATCGTTGGCGCCGTCGCCGACCGCGACACACTGGGCCAGCGGCACGCCCGCCTGTGTCGCGAAACGGCGCAGCGCGTCGGCCTTCGCAGCGCGGTCGATGATCGGCCCGACGACCCGGCCGGTGAGCTTGCCGTCGACGACCTCCAACCGGTTGCCCTCGGCGAAGTCCAGGCCCAGCTCGTCGACCAGGCGCTGGATGACCCGGAGGAACCCGCCGGACACCACGCCGCAGCGGAAGCCGAGCCGCTTCAGCGTGCGGATCGTGGTGCGCGCGCCGGACGTCAGCGTCAACTGGGACGCGACCTCGCCGAGCACCGATTCGGACAGCCCGGCGAGTACGGCCACCCGGCGCCGCAACGACTCCGTGAAGTCCAGTTCGCCCCGCATCGCGGCTTCGGTGATCTCCCGCACCTCCGCCGCACGGCCGACGTGCGCGGCGAGCATCTCGATCACCTCACCCTGGATGAGAGTGGAGTCGACGTCGAACACGATGAGCCGCTTGGCCCGGCGGGCCAGGC
>DASZXM010000259.1:0-7501 GCA_035546415.1 Pseudonocardiaceae bacterium | reverse complement strand
GGATCAGCTCCGCGAGGTTGCCCGACACCAGCCGCTCCCTGGACAGGTCGTCCAGCCAGATCGAAACACCGAGTGCGGACAGGTCCGCCAATTTGTCACTGCTCATGGTCTTATCCCTTCTGAATCGCTTGGCGGGACCGGCGGGCGGCGTCGGCGACGGCCTCCGCGGTGAATCCGAACTCCCGGAACAGCGTCTTGTAGTCGGCGGAGGCGCCGTAGTGCTCGATCGACACGATCTCGCCCGCGTCACCGACCAGCCGGTACCAGGGCTGCGCGATGCCGGCCTCGACCGACACGCGGGCCTTCACCGACGGCGGCAGCACGCTGTCGCGGTACTCCTTGTCCTGCGCGTCGAACCACTCCACGCAGGGCAGCGACACCACCCGCGTCGGCACACCCTCGCCCTGCAGGATGTCCCGGGCCGCGACGGCCAGCTGCAACTCGGAACCGGTGGCCATCAGCACCACCTCCGGGCTACCACCGTCGGCATCGGCCAACACGTAGCCGCCGCGCGCCACGCCCTCGGTCGCCCGCTCGGCCGTGCCCGCCAGTGTGGGCAGGTTCTGCCTGGTCAGCACCAGACCGACCGGCATCTCGTGCTGCGACAGCAGTGCCCGCCAGGCGGCCACCGTCTCGTTCGCGTCACCCGGCCGCAGCACCGCGAAGTGCGGGATGGCCCGCAGTGCCGCGAGGTGCTCGATCGGCTGGTGCGTCGGGCCGTCCTCGCCCAGGCCGATGGAGTCGTGCGTCCACACGTACGTGGACGGGATCTCCATCAGCGACGCCAGCCGCACGGACGGCCGCATGTAGTCGCTGAACGTCAGGAACGTGCCGCCGTAGGCCCGGGTCGGGCCGTGCACGGTGATGCCGTTGACGATCGCGCCCATCGCGTGCTCGCGGATGCCGAAGTGCAGCGTCCGGCCGTACGGGTGCGCCGTCCATTCGTTCGTGCTGATCGAGTCCGGGCCGAACGAGTCGACGCCGTCCATCGTCGTGTTGTTGCTCTCCGCGAGGTCGGCCGAACCGCCCCACAGCTCCGGCAGCACCGGCGCCAGCGCGGACAGCACGGCACCGGACGCCTTGCGGGTGGACACCTCCTTGCCGACCTCCCAGGTCGGCAACGCGTCGGTCCAGCCCGCCGGCAGCTCACGGGCCTGCAGCCGGTCGAACAGCGCCTTGCGTTCCGGGTTGGCCGCCGCCCACTTCCCGAACGCCTCGTTCCACTCGGCGTGTGCCCGCTTGCCCCGGTCGCCGACCTGGCGGGCGTGCGTGAGCACCTCGTCCTCGATGGGAAAGCTCACCGCCGGGTCGAAGCCGAGGATCCGCTTCACCTCGGCCACCTCGTCGGCGCCCAGCGCCGCGCCGTGCGCCTTGCCGGTGTTCATCTTGTGCGGCGCCGGGTAGCCGATGATCGTCCGCAGGATGATGATCGACGGCTTGCCCGTCTCGGCCTTCGCCGCCTCGATCGCGGCGAGGATGCCGGAGACGTTCTCGCCGCCCTCGACGTGCTGCACGTGCCAGCCGTACGCCTCGTAGCGCTTGCCGGTGTCCTCGGACAGCGCGATGTCCGTGTCGTCCTCGATGGAGATCTGGTTCGAGTCGTAGATCAGCACCAGGTTGCCCAGCTGCTGCGTGCCCGCCAGCGAGGACGCCTCGGACGTGACGCCCTCCTCGATGTCACCGTCGGAGGCCAGCACGTACACGAAGTGGTCGAACGGACTGGTGCCCGGGGCGGCGTCCGGGTCGAACAGGCCGCGCTCCCGGCGGGCGGCCATCGCCATGCCCACGGCCGACGCCAGACCCTGGCCCAGCGGGCCGGTGGTCATCTCCACTCCCGCGGTCAGCCCGTACTCCGGGTGACCGGGCGTCTTCGAACCCCACGTGCGCAGCGCCTCGATGTCGGACAGCTCCAGGCCGTAGCCGGACAGGAACAGCTGCAGGTACAGGGTGAGGCTGCTGTGCCCGCAGGACAGCACGAAACGGTCCCTGCCCACCCACTTCGGGTCGGCCGGGTCATGCCGCATGACGCGCTGGAACAGCGAGTACGCCGTCGGCGCGAGGCTCATCGCGGTACCGGGGTGACCGTTGCCCACCTTCTGCACCGCGTCCGCCGCCAGCACGCGGATCGTGTCCACGGCGCGGCGGTCCAGGTCGGTCCAGTCCTCTGGCAGGTGGGGGGTGGTCAGCCGGGTGAGATCGTCGGTGTCGGACACGGACTGCAACTCCCACTCTCGCATCGGTGCGGGGCCAGTCGCAGCGTCGACCGTCGTGGATCTCGATCGATCCCGACGAGTGACCTACTGGCCCGGACCCGCGAAACTCCCTCGTCGCACACAGCGTAGTCCCGAGTCGTCGGTCGTGTGATCTCGAACCACCAGGTCGCGTCGACGTCGCATGGACGGTGTCCTGGGTCACGCCACCCCGGTCCGGGACCAGGACCTGCGGTGCTTACGATGTGGATGGTCAGGCGCCGGTTCGAGCTGTGCCGCCGCCGTTGGAAAGGCATGAGGACAGGAGCGCAATGTCGCCGGGGAGCACCGTGCGTGGGGGAGTGTCGTGAGGACTGTCGATGACCGAGTCGACGCCTCGCCCCGCTCGGCCGCTGCCGACATCGTGCGCGCCTACGTCGCACTGATCAAGCCCCGTGTCATCGAGCTGCTGCTGGTGACTGCCCTGCCGGCGATGTTCCTCGCCGAGCGCGGCTTCCCGCGGCCGTGGACGGTGTTCGCCGTTCTGGTCGGCGGCACCATGGCGGCCGGCAGCGCCAACGCGCTCAACTGCGTGATCGACGCCGACATCGACGCGGTGATGAAGCGCACCAAGGCGCGTCCCCTGGTCCGCCACGAGGTCACGCCGCGCAACGCGCTGATCTTCGGCCTGGCGCTGGGAGTCGGCTCGTTCACGCTGCTGTACCTGATGACCAACTGGCTGGCCGCGGTGCTCGCGGTCGCCGCCATCCTGTTCTACGTCATCGTCTACACGATGCTGCTCAAGCGGCGAACGTCACAGAACATCGTGTGGGGCGGTGCGGCGGGCTGCATGCCCGTGGTGATCAGCTGGGCGGCGGTCACGCACTCGGTGGGCTGGCCGGCGCTGGTGATGTTCGGCGTGGTGTTCTTCTGGACGCCGCCGCACTTCTGGGCACTGGCGATGAAGTTCAAGGACGACTACGCGCGGGCCGGCGTGCCGATGCTGCCGGTGATCGCGACGCAGGAGCGGGTGGCCCGGCAGATCCTGGTCTACTCGTGGGTCATGGTCGCGTGGACCCTGCTGCTGGTGCCGGCCACCGGCTGGATCTACACGACGTTCACCCTGCTGTTCGGCGCGTGGTTCCTGATCACGGCGCACCGCCTGCACAGCGCGGTCATCCGGGGCCGCAAGTCCAACCCGATGACGCTGTTCCACGTGTCCAACACGTACCTGATGCTGGTGTTCGTGGCGCTGGCGGTCGACTCGGTCCTGCACCTGCCGGTGCTGGGCTGGCCTTTCTAGGACGGCACCACCGCGGCCCGGCCGCGGGCCAGCCAGGCCGGCAGGTGCAGTGAGCCGACCAGGTGCCGGTTGCGCAGCCAGGGCAGCCAGCCGAGCATCCCGATGTACAGCGACAGGCCGTGGCCGAACACGGTGACGACCGAGTCGGTGCTCGTCGGGTCGGTGCTGACGTAGATGACCAGGATGGTGGCGTTCAGGGCACCGAGCACCCACCAGCGGACCGAGGTCGGCAGCATCAGCACCAGGGCGCCCGCCGTGGCGAAGAAGCCGTAGCTGACGCCGACGTCCAGCAGGTGCGCGTCCATCACCGGCAGCAGGTGCGTGCGCACGGCCCACAGCACCGGCAGTTCGGTGGCCAGGGTGGCCACCACGTGGCCGCTGGCGAACACCAGCACCGTCCACTTGGTACCGATGCGCCGCTCCAGCGGGGCCAGCACGACCGTGAAGATCGCCGCGTAGACCAGCCAGTGCGCGTCCTGCAGCCACAGCGCGGACAGGAACAGCACCTGCACCGGGTGCCGCTCCAGGTTGGCGGCGTCCGTGCTGGACAGTGCGAGCAGCTGGTTGACGGCGGTGGGCCGGCCGAAGTGCAGCAGGAACGTGGTGCACGCCAGGACGCCGAGGTACCAGAACGTGAACGGCGTGGTGCGCGGTGACGGGAGCAGCCGGACGCCCCGGCGGAACCGCGCCTGCCACTTCTCCCGTTCGTCGCCCACGCGCACAGCATGCCGGGCATTCCTGTGAGTGACCTGAACGAAGCCCGCCGCGGCGCCGGTGGCCGGCGTGTCGTGCTTGCTTCCGGCTTTCGACACGATAGTTTCAGTGTCGACCGAAAGGAGCGGCATGGTCGCGAGCGGCAGCCAGCTGTCGGCCTGGATGGAGAAGATGGCGGCGAGCCTGGTCCCGGAGGGCATCCCGCTGATCGGCGGCCGAATCCTGGCCTATCTGCTGGTGTGCGATCCGGAGGAGCGCACGGCGGCGGAGCTGTCCGAGGAACTGGAGGCCAGCACGGGTTCGGTCAGCACGAACCTGAAACTGCTGGTCAACACCGGTCTGGTGGTGCGTACGACGCGCCGGGGCCGGCAGGCGGCGCAGTACCGCGCCGACGCGCCGGCGTGGGCGAACCTGATCCGGCGGCGGTTGGACGCGTTGGCCGGGCTGCGCGGGCTGAGCGCGTCAGGACTGCGGCTGCTGTCCGGGGACCCGCACCGTGCCCTGCGACTGCGCACGGTCGACGAGTTCCAGGGGTGGCTCGCCGGCGAGATCCCCGACCTGTGGGACCGGCGTCCCGCTCCGCCCCGGTAGCGCGCCGCGGTCGCGGGAGGCGCACCACAGCCCGGCCATCGCGGCGACCACCAGGGTCGAGCCGAGGACGTGCAGGATGACCAGGATGTCCGGGACACCGAGCAGGTACTGGGTGATGCCCAGCACCGCCTGGGCGACGACGGTGGCGATGAGCAGCCAGTAGCGGCGCCAGATGGCCGTGGTGCCGCCGGTGATGCGCAGGGCGAAGCCGAACGCGACGATCATGCCGACGAGGATGAACACGATGTCGGCGTGGCCCTGGGCGAGTTCGGCCAGGGGCAGGTCCAGCCGTGGCGTGTGCAGGTCGCCCGCGTGCGGTCCGGCGGCCGTGACGAGGGTGCCGGCGACGAGCACTGCGGCGATGTCGAGGGTCATGGCGACCTGGAGGCCGCGCAGCGGCGTGGGGATGAGCGGGCGGGGCTTCTCGTCGCCCTCGCCGATCGCGCGCAGCAGCAGGACGGCGAGCCAGACCAGGGCCGGGGACGGCAGGAAGTGCAGGCAGACCGTCCACCAGGACAGCTTGGTCAGCACCGTGATGCCGCCGATGACGGCTTGGGCGAGCACCCCGAGCGGCATGGTGAGGGCGAGCAGGATGTGCCGTTTGCGGCGCGGCTTGGCCAGGAGCGCGCCGAGGAACACCAGTGCGGCGAGGACGCCGACGACGATGCCGAGCAGCCGGTTGCTGAACTCGATCCACTGGTGCAGCTGGCCGAGTTCGGGGTGCGCGATGGGGACGAGGCTGCCGCCGGAGCAGTCCGGCCACGTGGGGCAGCCCAGGCCGGACTCGGAGACGCGGACGATGGAGCCGGTGACGGCGATCCCGCACTGTGCGACGACGTTGACGATCGCCAGCAGGCGCAGCAGTTGCGTGGAGGGGGTCAGTCGGGACGGGATCGGCACGAGCCCGATGGTAGGCGCGGCCGTTGCCCCGACGGTGGCCGGCCCGTGCGTGCTGTGACCGCTCGCACGTCACCTGTCCGTCAGGTGAGTTTGGTGGTGCGGGTGGCGATCCCGGCGGCCACCGCACCCCATACCAGGAGCACGACGGCCGACTCCCACAGCGGTGTCGCGCCGTGGCCGAGCGCGGTGTAGAGCCCTTCGGCGAGTGCGCCCGACGGCAGCAGGAGCAGGGCGTCGCCAGCACCCCGGGGCAGGGACGACGCGATGCCGGCGCCACCGGCGAGCAGCAGCACGAACCAGATGATGTTGGCCAGTGCGAGGACGATCTCGGCCCGCAGCGCGCCGCCGAGCAGCACGCCGAGGGCGCCGAACGCGAGGGTGCCCAGGATGACCAGCAGGACGGCCCAGCCGATGCCGGCGGCGTGCGGGTGCCAGCCGAGGAGGGCGGCGACGACGCAGAGCACGACGAGTTGGATGACGACGACGGCGGCCGCGGACGTCATGCGGCCGCCGACGATGAGCCAGCGGGGGATGGCGGTGGCGGCGAGGCGTTTGAGGACGCCGTAGCGGCGGTCGAAGCCCAGGGCGATGGCCTGGCTGGTGAACGCGGACGACATGATCGCCAGGGCGAGGACGCG
The DNA here is from genome assembly GCA_035546415.1 of Pseudonocardiaceae bacterium. GTDB lineage: Bacteria > Actinomycetota > Actinomycetes > Mycobacteriales > Pseudonocardiaceae > DATEPR01. Next base: position 1,166 of record DASZXM010000259.1, on the reverse strand, counting down.
TGGGGTGACGGAGTCGACGCGCGGCGCGGTCATCGGCACGATCGTCAGGACGGTCAGGCCGACCAACAGGGCCAACGGGATGAGCAGGGTGAGCAGGACCTGTTCGCCGTTGCGCAGGGCCAGCAGGGTTTCGGTGCGGGCCTGGGTGAGCAGCATGCGGGACTTGCGGCCGGCCGCGGGGGCGGGCCGGAACGTGCCCGGTGCGAAGGTCGTCATGACCGCAGCTCCCGTCCGGTGAGGTCGAGGAAGACGTCCTCCAGGCTGCGTTTGGCGATCTGCAGGGCGTCGGCGAGCACGCCCTGCTGTGCGCACCACGCGGTCACGGTGGACACGACCTGGGGGCTGATGGGTCCGTTGACCTGGTAGGAGCCAGGGACTACCTCGATGGCGGAGCAGCCTTCGGGCAGTGCCTTGAGCAGCAGGTCCAGGGGGAGTCCGGCGCGGGCGCGGAAGGTGAGGCGCTGGTCGTCGGCGGAGGCGGCGGTGAGTTCGGCGGGGGAGCCCTGGGCGGCGACCCGGCCCTTGTCGATGATCACGACGTGGTCGGCGAGCGCTTCGGCCTCCTCCATCAGGTGGGTGGTGAGCAGGACGCTGACGCCGTCGCCGCGCAGTGCGGCGACCAGTTCCCAGACCAGGCGGCGGGCCTGTGGGTCCATGCCGGCGGTGGGTTCGTCGAGGAAGACCAGTTCGGGCCGGCCGACCAGGGCGCAGGCCAGGGACAGGCGTTGCTGCTGGCCGCCGGAGAGGCGTTTGTAGGGGGTGCGTTTGACGCCGTCGAGGCCGAGGACGTCCAGCAGCCAGGCGGGGTCGAGCGGGTGGGCGGCGCAGGCGGCGACGAGGCGGAGCATCTCGTCGGCGCGCACGCCCGGGTAGGCACCGCCGCCCTGCGGCATGACGCCGATGCGGGGGCGCAGCGCGGCACCCTGGGTGGCGGGGTCGAGGCCGAGGATGCGCACGGTGCCGGCGTCGGCGGTGCGGAAGCCCTCGCAGATCTCGACGGTGGTGGTCTTGCCGGCGCCGTTAGGGCCCAGCAGGGCGAGGACGGTGCCGGCGGGCTGGTCGAGGTGCAGGCCGTCCACCGCTGTCGTGCCGCCGTACCGTTTGACCAGCCCGGAGACCTGGACGGCTGACAGCCCAGGTTCCGGTTCGGCTTGCTCGACCACGAA
>DASZXM010000258.1:0-4716 GCA_035546415.1 Pseudonocardiaceae bacterium | reverse complement strand
ACGTACCTGAAGTCCGGCGGGTCCGGACTGGGCTGGGGACTGGGCGCCACGCTGGGCGTGAAGCTCGCCGCGCCGGACCGGCGCGTGGTGACGATCGTGGGCGACGGTTCGTTCGTGTTCGGCGCACCGACGGCCGCGCTGTCCGCGCTGACGATGCACCGCGCGCCCGCGCTGGTCGTCGTGCTGCGCAACGGCGGGTACGCGGCCAGCCGGCCGCCGGTGTACCGGCTGTTCCCGCAGACCCGGGGCGGTGACGTGGTGGGGACGCTGTTCCCGGACGTGCCGGACGTCGCGCTGCTGGCGCAGGCGTGCGGCTGCTACGGCGAGCACGTCTCGGACACGGCGAAGCTGCGGCCGGCGCTGCGACGAGCGCTCGACATCGTGGACCAAGGGCAGGCGGCCGTCATCAGCGTGGACGTCGGGTCGCCGTTCATCCCACCGTTGCGCTGACCGCGAACGCGCGGTGCGCCGCCGCGCGCGGCTGCCACAGTGGGGCCATGCGTGTTGCCGTGTTCGCCGACATCCACGGGCATCTGCCCGCGCTGGACGCCGCCCTGCGCGACGTCGATCGGGTCGGTGTGGACGCGATCGTCCTCAACGGGGACATCGCGACCGGGCCGATGCCGGCCGAGACCCTGGACCGCCTCGCCGACCTGGGTGAGCGGGCGGTGTGGGTGCGCGGCAACGCCGACCGGGAACTCGCCGCCGCGGTCGACGGGCACGGCAACGCCGACCTGCCCGACGTGGCGCGGATACCGACCGAGTACTGCGCGTCCCGGATCGAGCGGCGGCACCGGGACCTGTTGGCGGACCTGCCGTTGACCGTCACGCTGGACGTGACGGGACTGGGCGAGGTGCTGTTCTGCCATGCGACGGCCCGCGACGACAACGAGACGGTGCTGGTCGACTCGCCGGTCGACCGGTACCGGGCGGCGTTCGCCGGTGTGTCGGCGGCGACCGTGGTGCTCGGGCACACTCACATGCCGTTCGACCGGCTGGCCGACCGGCGACGGTACGTGAACCCGGGCAGCGTCGGGATGCCCTACGGGCCGGTCGGCGCGTGCTGGGCGCTGGTGGGGCCGGACATCGTGCTGCGGTGCGCCCGGTACGACGCCGAGGCGGCGGGCGATGTGTTGCGCAGCGCGGCACCCGAGTACCCGGACATCGCGGAGTTCGTGGCGGACAACGTGATCACGACACCATGGGACGCGGAGGCGCTGGCCGTGTTCACGCCCGCGGCGTCGCACTGAGGTCGGCGGCGGGGTCCGGCGCGGGGTGCACGGCGGCGTCCACAGCGCCTTTCTACAGCGGGCGGATCATGTCGATGTTGGCGGCTTCGTCCTCGTCGTAGGCCGCCACTTCCAGGAAGGCTCGCACGCATTCCACGGCCACGTCCGGTGCGATGCGCTTCAGGCTCAGTCCGAGCACGTTCGCGTCGTTCCAGCGGCGCGCGTTCGCGGCGATCCACGGCTCCCACGCGAGCGCGGCCCGGACGCCGGGCACCTTGTTGGCCGCCATCGTCGTGCCGGTGCCCGTCCAGCACATGACGACCCCGTAGTCGGCGTCTCCCACCGCGACGGCCTCGCCGACGGCCTTCGCGAACTCCGGCCAGTGGTCGCCGTCGCCGAGGACGGTCACGTCGGCGACCGAGCGCAGATGCGCCAGCACCGCCCGGACGCACTCGTTGTCGTCGTCCGCGCCGAACGCTATCCGCACCGGTGCTCCCCGAGGTCGAAACGTCGCCGCCACGTCGGCCCACGCCGACGCCATCGTGACGCCATCGTATGGTCCTGGCGTTCGACACGACACCGGAGAACGTCGCCGGAGTTTTCGTTATCTCGGGCGTCCTCGCGTGTCTCCTGGTCAGCGGACCAGTGGACGAGGAGATGTGGGTATGCGTGCAGCGGGCGAACCGAGCGTCGCCACCGTGGTCGCAGCGCGGGAGGGCCGTCCCGAGGCGCTGGACGAACTGGTGGCCGGGTACCTCCCGTTGGTCTACAACATCGTCGGACGGGCCATCGGGGGCCACAGCGACGTGGACGACGTCGTGCAGGACACCATGCTGCGGGCCCTGAACGGGTTGCCGGAGCTGCGTGAACCGGAGAGCTTCCGGTCGTGGCTGGTGGTCATCGCGATGCGGCAGGTGCGCAACCGGTACCGCTCGGCCGACCGGTACGCGGACCTGCCCGAGGACGTCGCCGACCCGGGTGCCGACTTCGTCGACCTGACCATCAACCGGCTGCACCTGGCCGACCAGCGACGAGACCTCGTGGAAGCGACCCGCTGGCTGGGCGAGGAGGACCGGGAACTGCTGTCGCTGTGGTGGCTGGAGGCGGCCGGGCAGCTGACCCGGGCGGACGTCACGGCGGGCATGGGCCTGTCGCCGCAACACACGGCCGTGCGGGTGCAGCGGATGAAGGCGAAGCTGGACGCCGCGCGGTCCGTGGTCCGGGCACTGCGGATGACACCGCGTTGCCCGGAGTTCGCGGACCTCGCCGCGGGCTGGGACGGTGAGCCGAGTCCGTTGTGGCGCAAGCGGATGGTCCGCCACACCCGGGACTGCCGGCGATGCCAACGGTGCCAGTCGGACCTGGTGCCGGCCGAGCGTTTGCTGGCCGGCCTGCCACTGGTGCCGCTGCCGGCGCGGCTGCTGCCGCCCCTGTCGACGCCGCACGGGCCGGTGCACGGTACGGCGCACGGCGGGGTGCACCACACCCGCCGGTTCGCCCACCTGTGGGCGCACGCGGCGACGAAGCCGGTGGTCGCCGCGATCGCGGCGCTGGCGGCCGCGGGTGCCATCGTGGCGCTGCCGGCGCACCACCCGCGGCAGGCCGCGGACGCGCTGCCGCTGGCGACCACGGTGGTCCGGCCGACCACGACGGTGCCAGCGGTCGTGCCCACCACGACCACCGCTCCCCCGACGACGACCACCACCACCACGACCCACCGGATCGTGCCGCCACCGGCCAAGCCGGCGTCGACGTCGACCCGGAAGGGTGTCAGTACGTGGTACTTCAGCGGTGTCACCTCGGCGCTGCACGACGTGGGCGCGTCCTGGTACTACGACTGGGCGAACACGAGGCAGAACATCACGCCGCCGCCGGGCGTGGAGTTCGTGCCGATGATGTGGGGTGCCGCGTCGGTCACGTCGGCGAACCTCGCGGCGGCGCGGCAACAGGGCACGGAACTGTTGGGGTTCAACGAACCGGACATGGCGTCGCAGGCCGACATGACGGTGACCCAGGCACTGGACCTGTGGCCGCGGTTGGCGGCGACGGGCATGCGCCTGGGCAGCCCGGCGGTCGCGTACGGCGGTGACACGGCGGGCGGCTGGCTGGACCAGTTCATGACCGGAGCGGCGGCCCGCGGCTACCGCGTCGACTTCATCACGCTGCACTGGTACGGCTCGGACTTCAGCGCGGCAGCGGTCGGCCAGCTAAAAAGGTACGTCCAGGCGGTGTACGCCCGGTACCACAAACCGATCTGGCTGACCGAGTACGCACTGATCAACTTCAGCGGCAACCCCCGGTATCCGACGCAGTCCCAGCAGGCGGCCTTCGTGACCGGCTCCACACGGATGCTGGACGCGCTGCCGTACGTGGAGCGCTACGCGTGGTTCGCCCTACCGTCGAAGGGCGATGACACGGGCCTGTACACCAACGGCACCACCCCCACGCAGGTCGGCAAGGCCTACCGGGCCGCGACGTGACGACCGGGGCGGCCGAGTCGGTAACATGACTTATCAAACAATGCAACCTTCGTCACCACAACGAGTGAAAACGCGCCTGTTCACTTATATTTCCAGGGTGGCACGAGATGATGACAGGGTGCCCGAACCGTTGGCCACACTGGAGGAACTGCGGCGGAGCGTGCTGGTCATCCTGCGCGCTCGGCGGTGGTTGGCCAACTGGCGGGCGGCCAGTTCGACCCCCTGGGACGCAACGGATTCCACGACCATGACCGCGAATGCCGTCGAGCTGTCCGCGCTCACCGAGTTCGTGACGATCCAACGGCGGCTGGAGGCGGCCCACGGCGCCCGTCAGGCGTAACTTCTGTCAGTCCTGACACCTGTGTGGCCGCCCCCCTTCCGGTCGGTCCGGACAGTCGGGTATCCGTTCGACTTCGGCCGCGAGTTGTTGCCGTTCCACCCAGTGGCGGATGGCTTCACGCAACTCCGCGCTGTGACGGAACGGCTCCGATGCGATCTCCCGGCGCCAACGCTCCAGCAGTTCTGCGAACCAGTCGCGCGGCACCATCATGCGTGTTCAGTCGGACCGGTCGGACGTGCCGTTACCGAAAATCGTCAAGCAGATCACACCCACAGTTGTTGACTTACAACTGTTGTTTTTTCACAATGGTCAGGTGGAGGTTTCAGCCACCGACGTGTGGCGGCAGCTCGTGTCCCTCGTCATGGACAGCAGGGGCGACTGGCGGCGTTCGGTCGCCGAGGCGACCGGGCTGCCGTTCAGCCGGGTGCGCGCACTGTGGCGCCTGGTCGCCCGGCCACTGACGCTCGCCGAACTCGCCGAATCGATGGCCATCGACGCGCCTGCCGCGACCGTGGCCGTCAACGACCTGGAGCGGCGCGGACTCGTCCGGCGCACGCCACACCCGACGAACCGGCGGGCCAAGCTGGTCGCCCTCACCGACGAGGGCGCGCGCATGGTGCACGTCGCGCGCGGCGTGGTCGACAACCCGCCACCCGCCGTGGCCGCC
>DASZXM010000257.1:0-3840 GCA_035546415.1 Pseudonocardiaceae bacterium | reverse complement strand
GGCACCACCATGTACGTGGTGATCGTGGGGATGCGTGTCGACCGGTAGGCCGAACTGACGTCCCCCCACGGGATCGCCGTCACCCGGCGGGGACCGGACGGGAACTCCGCCACCTGTGTCTTGTGGCCCAGCGGAACGGATCGCAGTTCACCATCGACGCGCGCCCGGCCGCCGGTACCGGCACCTTCGATGGCCGTCTTGAGCGTGCCGGGGCTGATCCCACCCGCTGAGAAGAACGCCAGGTCCAGCTCGACGGCACCGGGGAGCCGTTCGGCGAGCATCGCGGCGAGGCAGTCGGTGGGGACCACGTCGAAACCGCCGCCGGGGAGCAGCACCACCTCGGCCTGCGCGGCCTCGTCGTCGCGGGCGTAGATCTGTTCGAGCACGTCGATCTCGCCGGTGATGTCGATGTAGTGCGTGCCGGTGTCCAGGCATGCGTCGACCATGTCCCGTGACGTCGCCCCGAACGGCCCGGCGCAGTGCGCGACGACGTCGACGTCGGCCAGCGCCGCTCGCAGCGCGCGACGGTTGTCCAGGTCGACGACGACGTGCGGGCAGCCCAGTCGGTCGGCCACCGGGGCCAGCTTCGCGGCCGACCGGCCGGCCAGTACCGGCAGTTCACCCCGCGCGACCGCCGCCTTCGCCACCAGCTGGCCCGTGTAGCCGTACGCCCCGTACACCATCCATGCCATACCGCGAGTATGACAACTCGGCCATCAACCGCTCGACGATGGCCACGTCGTACGGGTAGGTGATCTTGATGTTGCGTTCCTCACCCGGGATGCACCTGGTCGGCAGGTTCGAGTACCGCGCCATGCACGCCGCCGTGTCCGTGCCCACGAAGCCGTCCCGGTACGCCTGTTCGTAGGCGGCCAGCAGCGGGCCCGCCGGATAGCCCTGCGGGGTCTGCACGGTGACGAGCTGGCCGAGGTCCGGGTCGGTGACCACCGTGTCGTCGACCGCGACCAGGTCGGTGCGCGGGACGCCGGGGATCGCGCCGCCGAACTCGCGCGCCGTACGCAACACCGCCGTGGCCAGTTCCGGCGTTACGAGCGGCCGTGCCGCGTCGTGGATGAGGACGGCGTCGACGTCACCCGCGGTGATGCGGCCGGCGAGCGCGCGCAGTGCCATCAACTCGGAGTCCTGCCGGCTCGCTCCGCCGGTCACGACCTCGACCGGGACGCCGGCGAGCAGGTCGTCGGCGACCACTTCGGCGGCCAGTTCCCGATCCTGTTCCCGGATGACCAGCACCACAACACCGACGACGGCGGCGAGCGCGGCCAGCGACCACGTGACGACGCGCCTGCCCGCCAGCGGCAGGTACACCTTGTTCAGGTCACCGCCGACGCGCGTGCCCGAGCCGCTGGCGAGCACCACTCCGGCGGCCACCGGCCCTGGTCCGACGCGTTCGGTAGACTCGGGCTCGGCCACGCGCGGATGATATGTGCCCCCGAACGGCTGCCTTCGGTCGGGTATCGGGTGCAGGAATCGGCAAGCGGTCACACTTTTGGCGTTCCGTCTGGCACACTGTGGCACGTACCGGATGGGGACCGCCCGACGGTCCCAGACGTACCAGGCGAAAACGGACTTCCGGTGCTCCGGCACCGGTACGGACCCCCGGCTGATCCCCCAACAGCCGGGTCTGAAGCCCCCGGCCGACCTCCCCCCAGCGGCCGGGGGCTTTCCCTGTTCCAGGGCCTCCTGCGCCACTCGAAGTCGACGACTGGCAGTTTGCCGGCAGTTTTCCGGAATTCCCTACTCTGCCGATTCGTCGTCCAGTTCCCGTAGCCACATCAGCAACAGCGTGCGCATCTCCCGCAGTGTGCGCGCCGGTTCGCCGAAGCCGTCACACGCGGATCGCCTGCGGTCCAGGATGGGCGTCGGTGTCTTCGGGAACGTCAGCTTGAGACAGAGGTCGATCATCGTGCCGTGGTAGTGGATCAGTTCGGCGGCACGCGCCTGCGGGGAGTCAGGGGCGGCGTCCCGGGACAGGTCGGCCGCCCAGCCGTACAGCCGGTAGTACTCGCCGGCGATCCGGCTGCCGCGCCGGGCCACCGCGGCGGGCGTGTCACCGGGCAGGGCGCAGGCCGCCATGACCTCTTCGGCGGCCGGTTGCAGGGCGATCGCCCTGCTCACCGTCCCCAGCAGGCCGATCAGGCGGACCCGCTGCTCGGCGGCCGGGCCCACGACCACAGGGGTGCCCAGCACACGTCGCGTTCGTCGGCGAATGCGCATGACGGCTCCCGATGGCCAACTGTCCGCCAGTATCCGCCTCCGGTCCGGATTCCGACATAGTGCGCACGGGGGACCGGCGCACCGGTCCCCCGCGTCCGGTTCAGGGCTGTGCGACCAGGTGGAACGACTGGGCGGCGATGCCGGTGCAGGACTGCTGCACGAGCTGCACGCTGTCGGCCGTGGACGAGCCGGGCACGGTCAGGCATTTGGTGCTGTTGCTGTTGCGGTTCACCAGGTGGTAGTAGCCGCCGCCGTCGGGCACGGCCTGCCACTGCTGGTTGGCACCGCCGACGTAGGACCACAGTTGGATCGGCGCGCCGTCCGCTGTGGACACGTTCGTCACGTCGAGGCCCTTGGTGGCGTCGTTGCGGTTGACGATCTTCAGGTACGGGCCGCCGACGTTCTGCAACTGGAACTCCTGGGCGTTCGTACCGTTACACGTGTACTGCTGGATGGCGGTGCCGTTCCCGGTGGCCGCCGCCCGCGCGTCGACGCACTTGCCGTCCTTGTCGACGATCGTGAACCAGGTGCTCGGGGAGATCGGGTCGGCGGGGGCGTTCGTGGCCGCGCCACCGCCCAGCCACAACAGGCCGTCGATGACGAACTCGTTCTGCACCGGGTCGGCGAAGGTGGCCGACAGCGCCGTGTTCGTGTCGTAGTTCATCCAGTTGTGCCCGAAGTTGGCGTACAGCATCTTGTAGTTCTTGTTGGTCCACATGATCGGGTAGTAGCCGCTGGTCCAGGACTGGTTCGGGTCGGTGCCCAGTGGGAAGCTGGACGGGTCGACGGACGCGAGGATCTGGATGTTCGGGTTCTTCCGCAGGTCGTTGGCCCAGCTGTACCACTCGCTGACACCCGACACGTACGTCACCGGCAGCCTGCGGGTCGCCGGGTGCGCCTGGGTCTCCACCTTCAGCACGGCCGTCGTCGGACCCCAGGTGTTGGACACGAACGCGCCGGTGCCCAGGAACTGGTTGTGGTACCAGTCCCACGTGGACGGGTCGGTGTTGAACGCGGACACGTGGAAGCCGAAGAACCCGCCGCCGCTTGCCATGTACCGCTGGAACCCGGCCCGCTCGTCGGCGGACTGCGGCAGGTCGTCGAGGAACATCACGACCTGGTACTGGGACGGCGTGATCGAGTCCAGCCGGCTCCAGTCGGTCGTCGACTGGTAGCTGAAGTCGTACTGGGCCGCGATCTGCGGGAACCACATGTTCGCTTCCTTCTCGAAGCTGATGTGGGCCGCGTCGTACGTGCCGCTGTAGAAGGCGAGCACCGTGAACTGTGGGGTCGCGCCGAACGCGGGCACCGAGCCGACCAGTGCCAGCGCGCCCAGCAGCACCACCAACCTGAATATCTTTCGCATCATTCGGAAGACTCTATTACTTAGTTCAAGGCAAAAATTAGTTCGTTCGCCCCTGTTCCATCAACAGGTCAACTGCTATGGCGGCAAGATCGGGGGCATGACGAACAACGCCGCCGTGCTCGCGCTGCACTGGCAGGTCAACGTGATCGAGCCACACGGTTTCTTCGGCGGGATGCTCGCCGGCCCGGTGGCGGCCAGTGGCGTGGTCGGCCGCGCCGTCCGGTTCCACGACGCCGCCC
>DASZXM010000256.1:0-2798 GCA_035546415.1 Pseudonocardiaceae bacterium | reverse complement strand
GGCGAACCGGTCCCCGTAGAAGCCGGACGCGTTCCCGATCCGGATCACGCCGCCCCCTTCGGCTTCCGGCCGGCACCGGGCGGCCCGGCGAACGCCTGCGCGATCGGCACCCACTCCAACGCCGTGGCGCCGGTCACGGTGAGGTGCAGGTCATCGGGGTGGCGGCGTTGCGTGACGAGCAGACAGAAGTCCAGCGCCGGTCCGGCCACGCGGTCCGGCGAGTCCTCCGGTCCCCATGTCCACTCGTCGCCGTCGGGCCCGGTCAGTTCGACGCGGAAGGGCACGGCGGGCGCGTCCAACCCGTGCACGGCGAACGCGAAGCCGATGGTCCGCACGCCGATGTGGGCGACGTGCCGCAGCCGCGCGGTCGGTTCCCGAGTGACGCCGAGCGCGTCCACGACGTCCTGACCGTGGGCCCAGGTCTCCATGATGCGGGCAGTGGCCATGGAGGCGGCGCCCATCGGCGGCCCGAACCAGGGCAACTTCGTGCCGTTGGGCACGTCCCGCAGCGCCGTCACCAGACGGGACCGTCCCTGCCGCCACTCGGCCAACAACTGCGCGGTCGGCAACGCGACACCGCGTTCGGCGGCACGGTCGGTGAACCCGTCCGGCTCGGCGACGGCGGCCCGCACGGCGGCGGAGAAACCCGCGACGTCGGTCGCGGCGAGCTGTGCCATCGCGTCGGTCCACGCGAGGTGGGCGATCTGGTGGGCAACGGTCCACCCGGCGGCCGGTGTGGGCGTGCGCCAGACGGCGTCGTCCAATCCGGACACGACGGCGTCCAGCGCGTCGCCTTCGGCGACGAGATCGTCGAACAACCCTGCGATGTCGGCCACGATCAGTCCCGCTCCCGTAGTGCGTCGTCCAGCATGTGCGCCCACTGGCGAACGATCCCGGCACGCCGGCGGGAGTCGTCGGTGAGCAGGTTGGCCAGCGCCAGCCCCCGAGCCAGGTCGAGCGTCGCCTGCACGGCCTCCCGAACACCGGGTCGGCTCTCGTCGGCGGCCAGCATGGCGACGGCGATCCGGTGACACTCCCGACCCAGCCGCGCCTCCAACCCGACGACCAGGTCCTTCAGCTCCGGATCGGTACGCGCGGCCACCCACAGTTCCAGCGCGGCGGTGAACAGTGAACTGGCGAAGAAGTCGACGATGAACGTGACGACGGCCTCGGTGCGATCACCATCGGTGGGCACGGCGGCCCGCTCCACCATGTCAGCGACACTCTGCACGCCGACGTACTCGACGGCGGCGGCGACCAACTCCCCACGGGTCCGGAAATGGTGCAACTGAGCACCCCGCGACACCCCGGCCCGCTCGGCGACGAGCACGGTCGTCGTGCCGGCCCAACCACGCTCCACGAGGCACTCGACGGTGGCCTCCATCAGTTTCCGCCGAGTCTCCCGACTGCGATCGGCCTGGCGCTGCCGCGTCTGCACAACCACGGCCCCGAGTGTGGCCGGCAACTAACAAACAGTCAAGCCTGACTTTTTCTGCGTGCGCGAACCGTAACAGAACGAATCCTTACGCGCAGCGGTACAGCCTGCCATGATGCCCGTCTACAGCGGCACGAGCAGGAGCCATCCCGATGGGCGCATGGGGCACCGGACCGTTCGACAACGACGACGCGGCAGACCTCGCAGGGTCCCTCGACGACCTGGAACCGGAGGACAAACCAGCAGCCATCCGGGAAGCCCTATTGGAAGCAGCGGAAGAAACCGACTACTTGGAACGCGACGCGGGCGGCGCGGCAGTAGCGGCAGCAGCACTGGTAGCGGCCCAACAACCGGACGGCGACACGATCGACACGATCTCCGGCCCCAAACAGTCCATCCCGGACCTCCCAGAAGACCTGCGAGCACTAGCGGTCCAGGCACTGACGAGAGTCCTCGCGGAGGACTCAGAACTGAACGAACTCTGGACGGACTCCCCGGACGGCGACGAGTGGTTCACCATGATCGCCCAACTCATGGAAATCCTCACAGCCACCTGACAACGGCCAGCGAGCGCGACCACGAACCCAACGCGAGAGAATCCCAACCACAACAAGTGGGGGGCCTTGGGTTCCATCCCGTCGACCTGGCAACGCCCTACCACGTCAAGTCCGGGGGCGCACCCTCAACCAAACGGGAGAGAACCCGCACAAGCCGGCGCCCCCGGGCTTGGCGTGGTAGCCCCTCGGGGAGGTCGACGGGATGGAACCCACTGGCCACCCACGAACCGCAGCCCAACCACCGAACCCACCATCCTGTTGATCTGCCCGCCCGGCGAGGGCATCCCTTGATCACGTGACCGAAAAAACGAGAGACGCCGACGCACAACGAGGCAAAACAAACCGAGGCGGCGGTGAAGGCGAGCCGACGCAAGACGCGACCCGACGCCAGACGCAACCCAACGCAAGACGCAACCCAACACGAGACGCGAGCCGACGCGACTGATCGAGAGAAGACGAAACAGGCGGCAGCCAACGCGAACGAGAGACGCAGCAGCCGGCCGCGAGGCAGCAGCCGGCCGCGAGGCAGCAGGCGGCCGCGAGGCGCGGCAGATGGTGCCGCAGCTGCCGCAACAGCAAGCGGACCATGGGAACCATGGCGGCACCGACAAGCGCCAGGCACCGCAAGTGACAGCCGCAGCACCCGCCCCAACAAGTGGACCGCCGGAACTAAACAGTGCCGCCAAGCGCGAGACACGACACGCCCAACAGGCCACCGCCGAAGCAGGCGAAGCGGCGCTCCGTCACCGTCACAACAAGCTCAACTGCTCCTGATCCACCACCGCCGCCCCCTCCTCCTCCGAAGC
>DASZXM010000255.1:0-11516 GCA_035546415.1 Pseudonocardiaceae bacterium | reverse complement strand
ACAGGCGACGGCGGCTGGGGTCGGCGAGCGCCCTGAAGATCCGGTCCATGTCCCTCTCCCAACAGGCAGCCGGTCGGCTGCATGTTGGGAGGCAAGATAGGCAGCTGTGCGGCTGCCTGTCAACCGGGCGGGCTCGTTGCGGCGCATCGCGGGAACGCCGTACGATTCGGGAAAATCCTCGACTCGGAAAGGGATGCGGTGAACACGGGGGCCGAAACGCTCGAATTCCAGGCAGAAGCGCGACAGTTGTTGCAGCTGATGGTCCATTCGATCTACTCGAACAAGGACACATTCCTGCGCGAACTGATCTCCAACGCCTCCGACGCGTTGGACAAACTGCGGCTGGAAGCGTTCCGCGACAAAGAACTCCAGGTCGACACGTCCGACCTGCACATCGACGTCGAGGTCGACAAGGAAAAGCGCACACTGACCGTCCGTGACAACGGCATCGGTATGTCGCGTGACGAGGTCGTCAGCCTGATCGGCACGATCGCGAAATCCGGCACGGCCGAACTGTTGGAAAAGATGCGAAAGTCCAACGACGCGGCGGCGTCAGCGGATCTGATCGGCCAGTTCGGTGTCGGCTTCTACGCCAGCTTCATGGTCGCCGACCGGGTCGAGCTGCTCACCCGGCGGGCCGGGGACACGGAGGCGACCCGCTGGGAGTCCGACGGCGAGGGCACGTACACGATCGAAACGGTCGCCGAGGCGCCGCAGGGCACGTCGGTCACGTTGCACCTCAGGCCCGAGGACACCGAGGACCACCTGTTCGACTACGCGGCGCCGTGGAAGGTCCGCGAAATCATCAAGCAGTACTCGGACTTCATCGCGTGGCCGATCCGCATGGAGACCGAACGCACGGACGCGGAGGGCGAGAAGACGGTCGAGACGGAGACCGTCAACTCGATGAAGGCGTTGTGGGCCAGGCCCAAGGACGACGTCGACGCCGAGGAGTACTCGACGTTCTACCGGCACATCAGCCACGACTGGCAGGACCCGCTGGAGACGATCCACCTGCGTGCCGAGGGCACGTTCGAGTACCAGGCGCTGCTGTTCATCCCGTCGCACGCGCCGTTCGACCTGTACATGCGGGAACGCAAGCGCGGCGTGCAGCTGTACGTGAAGCGCGTCTTCATCATGGACAACTGCGAGTCGCTGATCCCGGAGTACCTGCGGTTCGTCAAGGGTGTCGTCGACGCGGCGGACCTGTCCCTGAACGTGTCCCGCGAGATGCTGCAGGCGGACCGGCACATCCAGCTGATGCGCCGCAGGCTGGTGAAGAAGGTCCTGTCCACGATCAAGGACATGATGTCCGCCGACCGGGAGAAGTACACGAAGTTCTGGTCCGAGTTCGGCCGAGCCATGAAGGAAGGCCTCCTCGACGAGCCGGACAACCGGGAAACCATCCTGGACATAGCGTCCTTCGAGTCGACGAACGACCCGTCGTCGCGCACGACACTGCGCGAGTACAAGGAACGGATGAAGGACGGCCAGTCGCACATCTACTACATGACCGGCGGATCACGCTCCGTCCTCGAACACTCGCCACACATGGAAGCCTTCCAGGCCAAGGGTTACGAGGTCCTGTTCCTCACCGACCCGGTCGACGAGATGTGGGTCGACACGGTCCCGGAGTTCGACGGCACGCCGTTCCAGTCGGTCACCAAGGGCGAGGTCGACCTGGGCAACGACTCGGAGGAACAGGCGACCCACGAAAAGGACTTCGCCGACCTGCTGACGTGGCTGAAGACCACGCTGGCCGACGACGTGAAGGAAGTCCGCCTGTCCACCCGCCTGACGACGTCCCCGGCCTGCATCGTGGGCGACACGAACGACGCATCGCCGGCACTGGAACGCATGTACAAGGCAATGGGCCAGGAACTCCCACGCATCAAGCGAATCCTCGAATTGAACCCGACGCACCCACTGGTGGCCGGCCTGCGGGAGGCGTACGGGGAACGCAAGGAAGACGAGTCGCTGAAGGAAACGGCCCAGATCCTGTACGGCATGGCACTACTGGCTGAGGGCGGAGAACTGTCCGATCCCGCGAAATTCATTCGTGTATTGGCGGATCGAGTGGCCAAAACGCTGTGACGAAAACGCTGTGACGGCAGGGGAGTCGGGCTGGTAGGCTCGGCTCCCGTTTCGTTGCGGGGTGGTACTTTTCGGGCGGGCGTGATGCGGATCACGTCCACGTGTGAGTGAAAAGTGCAACGAAATGGCCCGTTTTCGGGTTCGCCAGATAGGCGGTGTGGCTGGCGCGGACGAATGCGCGAGCGGCGCGGGGTGAGGTCGGCTGAGATGGAGCGGACTTGGCAGTGCGGAGTTGAGGTGAGGGGCGCGGCGGCGCGGGCGGTTCGGCTGCTGGGCTGCGTTGGTGGCGCGGTCCGCTCGGGTGGTCGGACAAGGCGTGCTGCGGGCTCGACGGCGCGGGGGCGCTGTGCGGAGCGTGGCTGGCCCGCCTGCCGAGGCTGGGGAGTGCGGCGGCCTCGCGTGCGGGGTTGGGTGCGGGTGGGTGAGTGGCGTGCCGGGTTGTGTGCGGGTGGGTGAGTGGCGGCGGAGTCGTCGGGTCGCGAGATGCGGGCGTGGCGCGCAGGGGGCGGCGGGTTGCGCGCGGAACAACGGTGGTGTGGTGGAGGCGATGCGCCGGGCCGTAGTGCCCGAGGCCGCGGTGCCCAGGGGCCGCGGTGCCCGGGGGCCGCGACGCCTGCGGCCTGCGGTGCCCGGGCAGCGATGGCCCGGGGGCGAGTGCTCCGCCGCGGGGGAGGGTGAATGCTTTGTCCGTGGGGAGGTGAGTGCCTCACGTCACCGTTGCGCCCTCGTCATCGGGCGGTGAATCCGCAGGTAGGCTGCCGGGCATGAGTTGGTTGCCGGCGGAGAGCCGCTACGACGACATGCAGTACCGCAGGACGGGGCGCAGTGGGTTGCTGTTGCCGGCCGTGTCGCTGGGGCTGTGGCACAACTTCGGCACCGAGCGCGCTTACGAGACGCAGCAGGCCATTTGCCGGCGGGCGTTCGACCTCGGTATCACGCACTTCGACCTGGCCAACAACTACGGGCCGCCCTACGGGTCCGCCGAGAGCAACTTCGGTCGGATTCTCACCGACACGTTCGCGGCGCACCGGGACGAGCTGGTGATCTCCACGAAGGCCGGTTACGACATGTGGCCCGGCCCGTACGGTGACCACGGCTCGCGCAAGTACCTGCTCGCTTCCTTGGACCAGTCGCTGGCCCGGATGGGCCTGGACTACGTCGACATCTTCTACTCGCACCGGTTCGACCCGGACACGCCGCTGGAGGAGACGCTCGGCGCGCTGGACACCGCCGTTCGCTCCGGGCGGGCGCTCTACGTGGGCATCTCGTCCTACTCGTCGCGCAAGACCGCCGAAGCCGCCGCGATTCTGCGCGAGATGGGCACGCCGCTGCTGATCCACCAGCCGTCCTACTCGATGGTCAACCGCTGGATCGAGGAGCAGGGCCTGTTGGACACCCTCGACGAGGTCGGCGCCGGTTGCATCGCGTTCTCGCCGCTGGCGCAGGGGCTGCTCACCGACCGCTACCTCAACGGCGTCCCGGCCGACTCGCGGGTCGCGACCGGTGGTGCGATGAACGAGGGCATGTTGAGCGAGGAGAACCTGTCGCGGGTGCGCGCGCTCAACGACATCGCGCAGCGCCGCGGTCAGACGTTGGCGCAGATGGCGCTGGCCTGGGCGCTGCGTGACCAGCGGGTGACGTCCGTGCTGATCGGCGCCAGCAGCGTGGCCCAGTTGGAGGCCAACGTCGCCAGCCTGGGCAACCTGTCGTTCACCGCCGACGAACTGGCCGAGATCGACAAGTACGCCGTGGACAGCGGCGTCAACCTGTGGGCACCGTCCAGCTCCTACAGCTGAGCCGCCTCCCCAACGGCTGGGGCGGGGCACGCCGCCCCAGCCGGGAAAACACGGCTCGGCCGATCAGCGCCATCGGCCGCCGCATGTCCGAAGTGGACGACTGACACCCGCCTGAATCGGCACCGCCGGGAATTCGCCATGATGCGAAGCAGGGGACCGGCTGCTCCACACCGGCCCCCTACGTCCTCCAGCGGCAGTCACGCCAACTGCGCCTGCCACATCCAGTGTGCCTCCTCCAACGCCCTGGCGATCGCGATCAGCAGGTCCTGGGTGACGAGGTCGGTCTTCTCGGTCTCTTCGATCCTGGTCCGCAACCGTTCGATCGCCGCCGCCAGCGCGGCCACGATGTGCTCGATCGTGTCCCGGTCCGACTGCCACCCGGCAGGGTAGTCCGGCAGACCGGAGTCCTTCGCGACCCGGTCGGCGTGTCCGCTCGGCGACACGCCGATCGCCGCGGCGCGCTCCGCCACGTCGTCCACGAACTGCCGCGTGGTGGCCACGAGCTCGTCCAGTTGCAGGTGGGCACTGCGGAAATTCGTGCCCACGACGTTCCAGTGCGCTTGTTTGGCGATGAGCGACAGGTCGATCAGGTCCACGAGCGTGCTCTGCAGGACCGCTCCGGTGCTGTCGCGGGCGCCGGTGTCCAGCGGGCTGGTGATCGGATGCTGAGTCATCACAACTCCCTCAGTTGTCGGGTGAACTTGTTGCACGAAGAGGAACCGCCTCGTAGCGCCGGCGAGACCACGCGGCGGAACACGTAGCGGAAACACGGCGGAGACACGGCGGAACCGCGGGGGTCGAGCGGGGGTCGAGCGGGGCGACAGCCGTCAGGTGACGGGCCGGTCCGCGCTCTCGTCCTCCGGCGCCAGTTCCTCCCGCCCCAGGTCCTCGGGCGCGATGTCGTCCGGGTCGGCAGGCGCCCGCTGTTCGGCCACGTCCGCCGGCGACGCTTCGATCGTCCCGGTGTCCACCGGGCCGGTCTCCGGCCGCGCGTTGGTGAGGTCACCCGGTCCGAGGTCGTCGACGGCCTCGTCCTCGGCCCTGTCGTGTTCCTCGGTCCTGTCGCGCTGCATCGACACCTCCCATTGGTCCCTTTCACCCAGGGACTGCCCCAATGGCGGCGCGCGAAAACCAGCCGGTCGACGTTTTCGCGTCGCCCGGAACGGGCACTCGACGGGAATGAGGGACAGCAAACAGCTGCGTGGCGCCATCGCGGCGGCTCTGTGCGCCGTCCGACGTGGGGACGAGCGCCAGGCGCTGCGCATGTTCGACCGGCTGGCCGGCTCGTCGTGGCCGACGCTGTGCGGGACCGTCATCGAACTGGCCGACGCGAACTTCGAGATGCTGCTCGCGATGTCGGGTACCAGCCGGAACGAGGACCTGGTCGTCACGCTCACCGACGAGAACGGCGGCAGCGTGGACGAACTGGAACCGGCCCAGCGCACCGCGACCCGTGTTCTGCTGGCCCTGGCCGCCGACCACCGCGACGACGCCGAGACGCAGCTCAGCATCGCCGCCGAGGCCGACGACCCGGAGGCCGTCGGTCATGTGCTCGCTCACACGGTGAGCTGGACGCTGGATCTCGTGTCCACGTGTGAGGAAACCGGGAAGCCGGTACCGAACTGGCTCCGTCCGGTCCTCTCGTCGTCCTGACGAGCACTTCCGGCGGCCCTGGCGAGGACCGCCGGCTCTCGGCAGGTCAGCGGGGCACCACGCCCGCCACCGCGTAGTCCAGCCGCCGCGTCACCGAGACGACCTGGTCGGCGAAACGCTCGTAGAACCGGCCCAGCAGTGTCACGTTCACCGCGGACTGCACGCCGTAGGGCCACGTGTCCGAGGACACGTCGCGCATCAACTGCTCGTAGGCCGCGTCGACCCGCTCGTCCGCCGTGTGCATCCGTTCGTACGCGCCGCAGTCGGCCGTGCGGACCAGTTCGGTCAGCGTGCCCGCCATCTCGGTGACCAACCTGCCGAATTCGGCGAACCGGTCGCGGAGCGGCTCGGGTACCACCGGTTCCGGGTGGGCGCGCCGGGCCAGTTCGGCGACGTGCCGCGCCAGGTCGCCCATCCGCTCGATCCGCTCGGCGCAGTGCATGGCGGTGATCACTGTCCGCAGGTCGCCCGCGACGGGCGCCTGGAGGGCGAGCAGTCGCTGAGCGTTCTCCTCACAGCGGTCCCGGTCGGCGTCCAGCGCCGCGTCCTCGGCCAGTACCTGTTCGCCGGCGCCCAGGTCGCCGTCCAGCAGCGCGCTCGTGGCCAGCTTCATCTGCCGCGCTGCCGTCTCGCTCATCCCGGCGAGCAGGTCGCCGAGCCGCCGCAGGTCACCGTGAAACTCTTCCCGCATGTCACACTCTCCAGTTGTCAGAGCGCGTCCGCCGCGTGTAACCGCGTCGACTGGTGTTACACAGTGGACGGTCATATCGGCTGCCGCGCCCGTCCATGTTACGCCGCAGGCCATCCACCGGGCCGTTCACCTCCCGTCGGACCGGGCGGCGAGCCGGTCGGCGACCGTCAGCGCCGACACCGCGTGCTGCGCCATGTCGCGCCACGGATCGGCCTTCTGCGCCAGTCGCCTGCCAAGGCCGCGCAAGCCGTATCGGTCCGGTGTGGCGTGCGACAGTTCGTCCCACTCGATCGGCGTCGCGACCGACGCACCCGGCCGGGCGCGCAGCGAGTAGGGCGTGACGGCCGTCTGTCCGTAGCCGTTCCGGTTGGTGTCCAGGAAGATTCGGTCCCCGCGCTTGGCCTTGCGCTGCTCGGACGTCAACCGGTCCGGTTGCCGTGCCGCGAGCTGGTCGGCGAGCCTGCGGGCCATCGGCCGGACCAGTTCCTCGCCCTGCGTCCCGTCCAGCGGTGCCACGACATGGAAGCCGCGCCCGCCGGTGGTCTGGATGAACGGCACGAGACCGACCTGTTCGAACGCGTCCCGCACCAGCCGGGCCGCCTCCCGCAGCCGCTTGATCTCCGTGCCGTCCGGCGGATCGAGGTCGACGACCAGGAGATCGGGCCGATCCAGAGCGTCCGTTGTGGACAGCCAGCGGTGCAGTTCGACGCTGGCGAGGTTGGCGAGGTACGCCAAGGTCGACTCGTCCTGGCACACGATGTGTCGCACCGGCGCCCCGTCGCCCCGGGTGGGCACCTCGACGGTCGTCACCCAGTCGGGTACGTGGTCGCCCGCGTGCTGCTGGAAGAAGCCGTCCCGGTCGATGCGGTCGGGGAAGCGGCGCAGGTTGAGCGGTCGGTTCGCCAGGTGCGGCAGGATGACGTCCGCGACCGACCGGTAGTAGTCCACCACGTCGCCCTTGGTGATCCCGTCGGTCGGGAAGAGCACCTTGTCCGGGTGTGACAGGGTGACGGCGCGGCCGTCGATCTCCATCGTGGTGTCGGCGACAGTCATCATCGACGAATACCCAGCCGGACCGCCGGTAAAACGGCGCAAGCACATCCGTGGCCTGCAGTAAACCCTGGAAGAGGTGGTTTCGACAAACCCACGGTGGGAATCTCGCACCCGTGGTCTCGTCTTCTGACAATCGCACCAACCGTCAACCGCGCGGCCGGTGGATGTCGGCGCTGCTGGCCGTGGACCGGGCGACCCCCGGCTTCGACGTCGGTCTGGCAGCCACCGAGAGCCCCTTCGGCATGATCGTCGGGATCTGCGCGGCGGTCGTCCTGGCCTGCTGGCGCATCACCACACCGCTGCCACCGTTACCGCCGTTGCCGGCGCCGGAGGACCGAGCGAGTGGATAGCCCGCCGGCCCTGGGGATGGCCAGTGGGGGGACGGCCAGCTCGGCGGGCTATCCACTCACAGACTTCCCGTTCCGGGCGGCTGATACACAATTCCGCGTCGGTTCGGCGGCCGGCCGCGGCCGCCGGCTACGTCCGCGAGTCCCCGAATACCTGAACGGCTGTCGCACAGAACGCCGGTAGGTCGTCGGGACTACGGCTGGTGACCAGACCGCCGTCGCGCACGACCTCCTCGTCGACGACCTCGCCGCCCGCGTTGCGGATGTCGGTGCGGATGCTCGGATAGGACGTGAGCCTGCGGCCACGCACCAGGTCGGCCTCCACCAGCGTCCACGGGCCGTGGCAGATCGCGGCGACCGGGCGGCCGGTCGCCGCGAACGAGCGCAGGAACTCCACGGTGGTCTTGTCGGCGCGCAGCCGGTCGGGGTTGATCGTGCCGCCGGGCAGGACGACGCCGTCGTAGTCGGTCACCGCGACCTCGCCGACCTCCCGGTCGACCGGGAACGTGTCGCCCGGTTCGATGTCGTGGTTCATCGCCTGGATCTCGCCACCGTGCGGGGAAACCAGGTGCACGGTCGCTCCGGCTTCCTCCAGCGCGGCCCTCGGCCGCTCCAGTTCCACCTGCTCCACCCCGTCGGTGGCCAGCACCGCGATCGTGCGGCCGGTCAGTTCGTTCGCCATCGGCGCTCCCTTCTCTCCACCCTGGCATTCCCCAGGTTTGGCCGGTCTACGCGTGGGTAGCTCTATCAATGGCGCGCTGGCCGGCTGCCGATCGACCGAGCGGCCTCTGCGATGTGAAGGGATCGCGAGATGGACTTCTCCTTGCATGACCAGCGGCGACTCGCCCAGATCGAGGCGGATCTCTCCGCCGACCGCAGACTGGTCGCGCTGATGGGGTTGTTGGCACCCGGCCGGGGCAGGCGGGCCCGGCGGTTGCGCTGTTACGCGCTGCGACTGCGGCATCCGTGGCACGGCCCGGCCGCGGATCGCCACGACAGATACTCCCGCCTGGCGCTGGCCGTCGCACTGGTCTTCATGATCGCCGCCCCGCCCGTGCTGGTCACGGCCCTGATCGCGGGCCTGCTGGCGCTCGCGGTGGTCGCGATCGTCGCGGTGCCGGTGTCGGTCGTGCTGCTCGTGCTGTCCTACCGCTGGGCCCGGCACAGCTAGGCCGGATCCGCCCCATGACGCCGACTAGCATGTGACCTGCGCCCATCGTGGAGAGGAAGTCGCGTGCCGGCAACGGATCTGACATCACTGATCGCCTATGAGTCGCTGCTCACCGACGAGGAGCGGCTGATCCAGAAGACGGTGCGGGACTTCGTCACCGAGCGTGTCAAACCGAACATCGCGGCCTGGTTCGAGCAGGGTGTCTCACCGAAGGAACTGGCGCCCGAACTCGGCGCCATGGGCCTGTTGGGCATGCACCTGGAGGGCTACGGCTGCGCGGGCACCAACGCGGTCAGCTACGGCCTGGCGTGCCTGGAACTGGAGGCCGGCGACAGCGGACTGCGCAGCTTCGTGTCCGTGCAGGGCTCGCTGTCGATGTTCTCCATCTGGAAGTGGGGTTCGGAGGAGCAGAAACAGGAGTGGCTGCCCCGCCTCGCGGCCGGCGAGGCGATCGGCTGCTTCGGCCTGACCGAACCGGACTTCGGTTCGAACCCGGCGGGCATGCGCACGAAGGCGGTGCGGGACGGGTCGGACTGGGTCCTGTCCGGCTCGAAGATGTGGATCACCAACGGCGGCATCGCCGACGTCGCCACCGTCTGGGCCCGCACCGAGGACGGCATCGCGGGCTTCGTCGTGCCGACCGACACGCTCGGCTTCAGCGCCGTGGACGTGCCGCCGAAGCTGTCGCTGCGCGCGTCCACCACCTCCGAGCTGCGGCTGGACGACGTCCGGCTGCCCGACTCGGCGCGACTACCCGGGGTCACCGGCCTGCGCGGGCCGCTGAGCTGCCTGAACGAGGCGCGGTTCGGCATCGTGTTCGGCGCCATGGGCGCGGCGCGGGACTGCCTGGATGCCACCCTGGACTACGCGGGCTCACGCGTGCAGTTCGACCGGCCGATCGCCGGCTTCCAGCTGACCCAGTCGAAGATCGCCGACATGGCGGTCGAACTGTGCAAGGGCATCCTGCTGGCCATCCACCTGGGCCGGCTGAAGGACTCCGGGCGGATCACGCCGGAACAGGTCAGCGTCGGGAAGCTGAACAACGTCCGCGAGGCCATCCAGATCGCGCGCACCTGCCGGACGATCCTCGGCGGCTCCGGGATCACCCTGGAGTACCCGGTGCTGCGGCACGCCAACAACCTGGAGTCCGTGCTGACCTACGAGGGCACCAGCGAGATCCACGCGCTGACCATCGGCCAGGCGCTGACCGGGCTGTCGGCGTTCCGATAGGTGATCGGCGGCACAGCCGGAAGTCGATCATGAAGGCACCACCGCGAGCCTCCGTGATGCTGTCGGTGGCGAGAGCTAGGGTTGGCCCCTCAGCATCGCGTCGCCAGTAGCTGCCCGGGAGACCTGTCACCGTGTCGGACTCGTTCGTTCACCTGCACGTTCACACCGAGTACTCGATGTTGGACGGCGCCGCCAAGGTCGCCCCGCTGTTCGCCGAGGCGGAGCGGCTCGGCATGCCGGCGGTGGCGATGACCGACCACGGCAACATGTACGGCTCGGCCGAGTTCTACCGGCAGGCGAAGAAGTCGAACGTCAAGCCGATCATCGGCATCGAGGCCTACATCGCGCCGGGCAGCCGGTTCCACAAGAAGCCGGTGTTCTGGGGGCAGTCCGGCCAGCGCGGCACCGACGAGCTGGGTGAGGGCGGCGACGTCTCGGGTGGCGGTGCGTACACGCACATGACGATGCTCGCCGGCAACGCGACCGGCTTGCGTAACTTGTTCAGGTTGTCCAGCCTGGCGTCGTTCACTGGGTACTACCGCAAGCCCCGGATGGACCGCGACCTCATCGCCGAGCACGCCGAGGGCATCATCGCGACCACCGGTTGCCCGTCCGGTGAGGTGCAGACGCGGCTGCGGCTGGGCCAGCCCGCCGAGGCGCTGCAGGCGGCCAGCGACTACCGCGACATCTTCGGCAAGGAGAACTTCTTCCTCGAACTGATGGACCACGGCCTGCCGATCGAGCGGTCGGTCCGCCAGGGCCTGCTGGAGATCGCCGGAAAGCTGCAACTGCCGCCGCTGGCCACCAACGACAGCCACTACGTCACGCAGGACCAGGCCGACATGCACTCGGCGCTGCTGTGCGTGCAGGCCGGCAAGACGCTGGACGACCCGAACCGCTTCAAGTTCGACGGCGACGGCTACTACCTGAAGTCGGCCGCGGACATGCGCGAGTACTGGGACAAGGAGGTCCCGGGCGCCGCCGACAACACGCTGTTGATCGCCGAGCGGGTCGAGTCGTACCAGGAGGTCTACGACTTCGTCGACCGCATGCCGCGGTTCCCGGTGCCGGAGGGCAAGACCGAGGACGACCTGCTGCGCGAGGAGGTCGAACAGTTCATCCCGACGCGGTTCCCGGACGGCATCACGCAGGAGTACCGCGACCGGGTGGACCGCGAACTGGGCATCATGGCGCAGATGGGCTTCAGCGCCTACTTCCTCGTCGTCGGCGACCTGGTCCGGTGGGCGAAGAACCAGCGGATCCGGGTCGGCCCGGGCCGTGGTTCGGCCACCGGTTCGCTGGTCGCCTACATCCTGCACATCACCGACCTGGACCCGATCGAGCACTCGCTGATCTTCGAGCGCTTCCTGAACCCGGAACGCGTCTCGCCCCCCGACATCGACCTCGACTTCGACGACCGCCGCCGCGGCGACGTCATGCGCTACACGATCGACAAGTGGGGCGCGGAGAACGTCGCCCAG
>DASZXM010000254.1:0-16619 GCA_035546415.1 Pseudonocardiaceae bacterium | reverse complement strand
CGGTCGAACTGGGCACCAAGGTCCGGTTCGACACCAAGGGCCAGGTGACCGGCGTCCGGTTCTACAAGTCGGCGGCCAACACCGGCACCCACGTCGGTGGGCTCTACACGGCGACCGGCACGCTGCTGGAGTCGGGCACGTTCACCAACGAGACGGCGACCGGCTGGCAGACGCTCACCTTCGCCACTCCGGTGAACGTCAACTCGAACACGACGTACGTGGTGGCGTACTTCGCGCCGAACGGCCACTATTCGGCCAGCCCGGGCTACTTCGGCAACAACACCGCCACGTACAACCAGATGCACGCGATCGCCGACGGCGTCGACGGCGGCAACGGCGTGTACAGCTACACCGGTTCGCCGGGCTTCCCGTCGAACACGTACAACGCCAACAACTACTGGGTGGACGTGCTCTGGCAGCCCGGTGCCAACGGCGACTCGACACCGCCGACCGTCAGCAGCGTCACCCCGGCGGACGGTGCCACCGGCAGCAGCCTGACCACCACGCTGACCGCGACCATGAACGAGGCCGTCGACCTGAGCACGGCGACGTTCACCCTCAAGGACGCGGGCGGTGCCCAGCTGACCGGCACCACGACGCTGTCCAGCGACAGCAAGACGCTGACGTTCACCCCGTCGGCGCCGCTGGCCCCGAACACGACGTACACCGGCGGCGTGCAGGTGGCCGACGTGAACGGGAACATGATGAGTACCCCGCACACGTGGACGTTCACCACGACGTCGACGGCGACCGGCCCGTACTCGCTGTTCAGCTCGGCCACCGTGCCGACGGTGATCAACACGAACGACCCGAACCCGTACGAGCTCGGTGTGAAGTTCACGCCGGACGTCAACGGCCAGATCACCGGCGTGAAGTTCTACAAGGGCGCACAGAACACCGGCACGCACACCGGCAACCTGTACGCGTCGAACGGCACGCTGCTGGCCACCGGGACGTTCAGCAACGAGACGGCGAGCGGGTGGCAGACGCTCACGTTCAGCAGTCCGGTCCCGGTGACCGCGGGGACGCAGTACGTCGCGTCGTACACCACGACCACCGGCTACTACTCGGGTGACAACGGGTACTTCAACCGGACCGCGATCGACACCGGGAAGCTGGCGTCGCCGCAGAACGCCGACGGTGCCGGCAACGGGGTCTTCAGTGTCGGGAGCGGCTTCCCGACCGACAGCTACGGAGGCTCGAACTACTGGGTGGACGTCGTCTTCAGCACCAGCTGACGCCACCTGAGGAAACCGGCGGCCGGGCCCTCCCCGAGGAAGGTCCGGCCGCCGGCCCACACCCACTGAACCCGGACGAGGAGCCATGACACAGACCGATCGGCCGTTGACCGTGCTGGTGTCCGGCGCCAACTTCGACGGTGTCCGGGGCTCGGAGAAGGCCATCGCCGAGGCCCTGGTGCGCTACACCGACATCCTCTGGGTGGACCCACCGGTCTCCCCCGCCACGCCGCGGCGTTACCGCAGGTTCGACACGGAAGGGCCGGCGTGGCGCCCCCGCCTGGGCACCGAACGGCCCGGCATCCAGCGCCTGACCCCGGTCGTGCTGCCCGGCCTGACCCGGCCGGGCATCCGGCTGACCACGTGGCCCCTTGTCCGCCGCCAGATCCGGCAGGCGCTGGGCGACCGCGTTCCGTTCGCCGTGGTCGCCTGCTCGTTCGACGACGTCCTGGGCGGCTGGCCGGACACCACCCGCACCGTGCTGTACGGCACCGACGACTGGGTGGCCGGCGCCGAGTTGATGGGCCAGCGGGCGAGCCGCCTGCGCCGGCAGGAACGCCGCGCGCTGGCCCGCGCCGACCTGGTCCTGGCGATCACGCCGGAACTGGCCGGGCGGTGGCGCGAATTCGGCACCGACCCGGCGCTGGTGCCCAACGGTTGCGACCCGGACGCGTACCGCGACGTGGACACCGTCGAGCCCGCGCCGCTGCCGGACGGGTTCCCGATGCCCGTGGCCGGCGTGGTCGGCCAGCTCAACGACCGGCTGGACATGGACCTGCTGGCCGCCGTCGCCGACTCCGGTCTCGGCCTGCTGCTGGTCGGTCCGCGTGACCCCGGCTGGCTGCCGCGGCGGTGGGACGCGCTGGTGGCCCGGCCGAACGTGCACCACTCAGGTGCCGTGCCGTTCGCCGAGTTGCCACGCTGGCTGGCCCGGATGGACGTGGGCCTCACCCCGTACACGGACACGGCGTTCAACCGGGCGTCGTTCCCGTTGAAGACATTGGAGTATCTGGCGGCCGGGCGGCCGGTGGTCGGCTCGGACCTGCCGGCCGTCCGGAGCCTGGCCGCACAGAGCGAGGACGTGACGGCCGTCACGGGGCCGGCGGCCTTCGCGCGTGCCGTGATGGCAACGGCCGACCTGCCGCGCACACCGGACGTGGTGCGGCGGCGGCAGTCCGTCGCCGCACGGCACTCCTGGGCGGCGCGCGCCCTGCGGATGGCCGGACTCCTGGACCTGCCAAGGGAACTCGATGCAACGAACGGTGCCGCGGGACCGATGAACGGGGCAGGTGGCCGAAACGGCGGCCACACCGACACACCGAGGAGGGCCGGATGATCCCGGTCATGCGGCCCCTGTTGGGCTCCGCCGAGGCCGACGCCGTCGCGGAGGTGATCGCGAGCGGCTGGGTGGCCCAGGGCCCCAAGGTCGCCGAGTTCGAACGCGGGTTCGCCGACCGCGTGGGCGCGGCCGAGGGTGTGGCCGTGTCGTCGTGCACGGCGGCGCTGCACCTGGCGCTGCACGTGCTGGGCCTGGGCTCGGGCGACGAGATCGTCGTGCCATCGTTCTCGTTCATCGCGTCGGCCAACGCCGTGCGGTACGTCGGTGCCACGCCGGTGTTCGCCGACGTCGACCCGCTGACCGGCAACATCACCGCGGACACCGTCGCCCCGCTGCTGACCCCGCGCACCAAGGCCGTCATGGCGGTGCACCAGGGCGGCATGCCCGCCGACATGGACGCGCTGCGGGCCGTCTGCGGTGACATTCCCGTGGTGGAGGACGCCGCGTGCGCCGCCGGTGCCACGTACCGGAACGCGCCGGTGGGCAAGGGCGCGCTGCTGGCGGCGTGGTCGTTCCACCCGCGCAAGCTGCTCACCACCGGCGAGGGCGGCATGATCACCACCGACGACCCGGCCGTGGCCGCGCGGCTGCGCCGACTGCGCGAGCACGGCATGTCGGTGTCCGCCGCCGACCGACACACGTCCGGCAAACCGATCGTCGAGCAGTACCTGGAAACCGGCTTCAACTACCGGATGACCGATCTGCAGGCCGCCGTCGGCATCGTCCAACTGGGACGGTTGACCGACCTGATCGCCGGCCGGCGGGCGAAGGCCGCCCGGTACCACGAGCTGCTGGCCGACGTGCCCGGCGTCCGCCCGGTGCGCGATCCCGCGTACGGGACCACGAACTACCAGGCGTTCTGGGTGCTGCTGCCCGACGGTGTCGACCGCAACGAGGTGCTCGCTTCCCTTGCCGCGGCGGGGGTTTCCGCGCGGCGCGGCATCATGGCCGCGCACCTGGAGCCGGCCTACGCGGACGTGGCGCACGAGCCGCTGCCGGTGACCGAACTGCTCACGTCGCGATCGATCATCCTGCCGCTGCACCACGAACTGACCGCGGACCAGCAGGAGCTGGTCGTCGACGCGCTGCGCGCGGCTGTCGCGACGACGGCGGCGGTATGACGGCCCAGCCGCTGCTGCTGCTCGGTGCGGGCGGCCTGGCCAGGGAGACGTTGGTCGCGATACGGGCACAGCCGGACCGTTGGCGGCCGATCGGCGTGCTGGACGACAACCCGGTGCGGCACGGCGACGTCGTGGACGGCGTGCCGGTGCTCGGGCCGACCGAGCGCGTCTTCGACCACCCGGACGCGGCCGTCGTGCCGTGCGTGGCCGGACCGGCCCGGCCGACGTCGCGGTTGCGCCTGACCGAACGGCTGGGCCTGCTGTCCGATCGCTGGGCCACGATCATCCACCCGGCCGCGCAGATCGCGCCCGGCACCGCCATCGGTGCGGGGTCGATCCTGCTGGCGAACGTGGTGATCACGGCACCGATCGTGCTCGGCGCCTACACGATGGCCATGCCGCACGTGCTGCTGACGCACGACGACGAACTCGCCGACGGTGTCACCCTGGCCGGCCGGGCGACCCTGGCCGGCGGCGTGCGCGTGGGGGCCGGGGCGTACCTCGGGCAGGGATGCCTGATCCGGGAGAACGTGACGATCGGCGCCGGAGCGGTCGTCGGCATGGGTGCCGCCGTGCTGACCGATGTCCCGGATGGACAGACGTGGGCCGGGGTGCCGGCCAGGAAACTCAGGTAGGCCATGCGGATCATCGTCTATCCCCACGCGATGGAGATCGGCGGGTCGCAGCTCAACGCGATCCAGTTGGCCGGCGCCGTGCGCGACCGCGGGCACGAGGTGATCGTGGTCGCCGAGCCGGGGCCGTTGGTGGACATGGTGCGCGAACTGGGTCTGGAGCACGTGCCGATTCCGGAGCGCAGGCCGCGGCCCTCGCCCGCGGTCGCCGGTCTGCTCACCAGGCTGGTGCGGGAGCGGTCGGTGGATGTCGTGCACGGCTACGAGTGGCCGCCCGCCGTGGAGGCGTTCTACGGGCCGCGGCTGCGGCTGGGCACGCCGGTGCTGGCGACGATCATGTCGTCGTCGATCGTGCCGTTCTTCCCCAAACCCATCCCGCTGCTGGTGGGCACCGAACAACTGCAGTACTCGGCGCGGGAGGCCGGGTACCCGCGGGTGAACCTGATGGAACCGCCGGTGGACACCGATCGGGACGCGCCCGGGGTGTGCGGCGGGTCGACGGCGTCGGACTTCCGCGCGCGGTACGCGCCCGACCCGACGCTGCCGCTGGCCGTCATGGTGTGCCGGCTGGTGCCGGACCTGAAGCGGGAGAGCCTGCTCACCGCGTGCGCGGCGGTCGAGACGCTGGCGGCGTCCGGCACGCCGGTACGGCTGGTGATCGTGGGCGACGGGCCGATCCGGGACGAGGTGGCCGCGCGCGCGGCACGGACGAACGAGAGCGCCGGCCGGGAACTGGTCGTGCTGACCGGCGAGATCGCCGATCCGCGGCCCGCCTACGACGCCGCCGACGTCGTGCTCGGCATGGGTGGTTCGGCGCTGCGGGCGCTGTCGTTCGGCAAGCCCCTGATCGTGGTCGGGGAACGCGGCTTCAGTGAACTGCTCACCGAGCGGACGGCGCCGATGTTCCTCACCGACGGCTGGTACGGCCTGGGTGCCGGCTCGCTCGGCTCCGGCGCCGACGGCATGGCCAAGGCCCTGGCGCAGGTGTGCCACGACGCCGGCCTGCGCGTCCAGCTCGGCGCGTTCGGCCGGGACCTGGTGCTCACCCGGTTCAGCCTGCGCGCGGCGGCCGAGACTCAGGAGGAGGAGTACCGGCAGGCCATCGCCTCGGTCACCGGCCGCAGGCCGCTGCTCGGCGACGCGACCCGGTCCGCCGCCGGCGTCTTCGGCTACAAGGTGAAACGCAAGATCAGCAGGTGGCGGGGCACCGTCGCCGTGGACGACGCCAATGCGCAAGCGGTACTCGCGCCGACCAAGCAGGTGACAACGTGAACATTCCCCTGGTGGACCTGGCCGCCCAGCATCGGCAGGTGGCCGATGAGGTGGCGGCGGGCTGGGCGGCCGTGCTGGAGCGGACCGCGTTCGTGAACGGTCCGGCCGTCGCGGCGTTCGAACGGTCCTACGCCGACTATCTGGGCGCCACGCACTGCGTGGGTGTCGGCAGTGGGACCGACGCGCTGGAACTGGCGCTGCGGGCGGCCGGCGTGGGCAACGGCGACGAGTGCGTGCTGCCGGCCAACACGTTCATCGCGACGGCCGAGGCCGTGGCGCGGGCGGGCGCCACGCCGGTGCTGGTGGACTGCGACGCGGACACCGGGCTGATCGACCCGGCCGCCGTGGCGGACGCTGTCGGGCCGAGGACCAAGGCGGTGCTGCCGGTGCACCTGTACGGCCAGGCCGCCGCCGTCGAGCAGCTGCCGGCCGGGCTGACAGTCATCGAGGACGCGGCCCAGTCCCAGGGGGCACGGCGGTTCGGGCGCCCGGCGGGCACGTTGGGCCACGCGGCCGCGACGAGCTTCTACCCGGGCAAGAACCTCGGCGCGTACGGCGACGCGGGTGCCGTCGTCACCGACAGCGCCGAGATCGCCGAGGGCATCGCATTGCTGCGCGACCACGGGTCGCCGCGCCGCTACGAGCACACCGTCCTGGGGTTCAACAGCCGGCTGGACACGCTGCAGGCGGTGGTGCTCTCGGCGAAACTGAAGCGGCTGGACGGATGGAACGAGGACCGCCGAAAGGCGGCTGAGAGATATCATGAGTTGATAGCCGAGCTGCCGGATGTGGTCAGGCCGGTTGTCGCCGAGGGCAACGACCCGGTATGGCATCTGTACGTGGTGTTGGTTCCGGAACGGGACCGGGTGCTGGCCGCTTTGCACGAGGCCGGCATCGGGGCGGGCATTCACTACCCGACGCCGATTCATCTGACCGGCGCGTTCGCGTCACTGGGATATCCTGCTGGGTCGTTTCCCAACGCCGAGTCGCGGGCCCGGCGGCAGCTGTCGTTGCCGATTTTCCCGGAAATCACGGCCGCCCAGCAGGAAAGGGTCGTCACGGCGCTCGCGGAGGCGCTACGATGAGCGTTTTCGTGCACCCGGCCGGGTTGTGTGAGAGCGACCAGGTGGGCGATGGCACCCGGGTGTGGGCGTTCGCGCACGTGCTGCCCGGCGCCCGGGTCGGCCGGGACTGCAACATCTGTGACGGTGCCTTCGTGGAGACCGGCGCCGTGCTGGGCGACCGGGTGACCGTGAAGAACGGGACACTCGTGTTCAGCGGCGTGACCTGCGAGGACGAGGTGTTCCTCGGCCCGAATGTGCTGTTCACCAACGACCTGCGACCCCGCGCGGCCCTGCGCAAGGGCCCGGACGAACTGCTGCCGACGGTGGTTCGGCGCGGTGCGAGCCTGGGCGCCGGGGTGGTCGTGGTGTGCGGCCACGAGATCGGCGAGTACGCGTTCGCCGCGGCCGGCTCCGTGGTGGCCAGGAACGTGCCGGCACACGCGTTCGTCGCGGGCAACCCGGCCCGGCAGAAGGGCTGGGTGTGCACGTGCGGTAATCGGTTGAGTGCGAATCTGTTGTGCACCGAGTGCGGACAGCGGTTCGAGCCCGGACCGGACGGGGGACTCACATTGACGGCCGCCGCCGTTTCTCGGTGATCGCCGCTGGTCGCGGTCCTTTGTAGTCCGATCGGGCTAGCAATTGTTGTTGTTTTTGGTCGTAGTGCCGCACGCCTTCGTATGACTACACTCTTGCCCGGCCATTTGCGAAATTGGGAAAGGGCGCGGGCGGGAATGAAGTCGAATCGGGCTGGGTTGTGGCTGTATGTGTCGACACTTTTGGCCGGTGTCGGATGTGCTGTGGCGTTGTTCTTCTGGCCGATCGTCATTTCCGGCAGCGCCGGAGCGGCAACGACCAGCACGAACTGTGGCAGCGCGATGGAGCGCGGCCCGGCCTATGCCATGCTCGGCGGTCGAAGTGTGTCCATGACCGGAACACTGCCCGAGTACCAGATGATCCAGAACTGTGACGACGTCCGCAGCCGCAACCTGTGGATCGGCATCGTGCTGGCGGCCGTGAGCGGGGTGGTCCTGGTCGCCGGGCTGACGAGAATCATGCGTCGGCCCAAGACCGTCCGCGAAAGGTTCTCCGGTCCTGACTGGAGTGCCGGCGGTCGGCCCAGCTAACCCAGTTGGCGGAACAGGCGGCGCATGGGCCATACCACCGGGACGTAGACGGCCAGGCCCAGGACGCCGCCGAGCAGCAGGCGGTCGAACGACGGTGACGTGTGCCAGCGGACTTCCAGCAGTACCAGCACCATCAGCGCACACCCGATCGCCGGCCGGGCCACCGCCCGCGCCAGCACCCCGATCGGCACGCCGGTCGCGCGGATCGACAACACGTAGGCCGGCAGTACCAGCAACACGGCCACGGCCGCGTGCCCGGCGCCGACGCCGCGGATCCCGTCGACGTGCGCGCCGATCGGCAGGAACACGACGAGGGCGGCGAACCAGCCGGCCTGCAACCACATCGTCCGCCGGCCGTGGCCCAGCGCCACCAGGTAGTCGTAGCCCAGCTCACCGGCGACCCGGACGGCACCGAGGATCACCAGGAATTCCAGTGCGCCGGTGGCGCCCTTCCACGCCTGGCCGTACAGCGTCGTCACGATCGGCAGGGCCAACAGGCCCAGCAAGGCGCAAACCGGCAGCGTGGCCGCCATCAGCATGCCGGCCAGGTTGGCCAGCACCTCCTGTCGGCGTTGCGCGTCGTGCTGGACGCGCGCGAACGCCGCCAGTGACACCCGCCGGACCACGGTGGAGAACATGTTGACCGGCCAGCTGGCCAGGTTGAACGCCTGGAGGTACAGGCCCAGTGCGACGGCACCCAGGAGGTGGCCGGTGACCACGTAGTCGACGTTGAGCATCGCGAACACGAGCAGGCTCGCGCCGGCCAACGGCAGCCCGAACCGGATCAGCTCCTTGGCCTGTGCCCGGTCGAAACCGGGCCGTGGCCACAGTTCCACCAAACGGAACAGCAGCACGGCCGACAGTCCGTTGCCCACCAGCCTGCCCCACGCCAGGCTCCACGGCCCGAAGCCGGCCAGCGCGAGCGCCACCGTGATCCCGGTGGACAGTCCGAGGTTGGAAAAGTCCACCACGAGTCGGGTGCCCTGGCGGAACTCCCGGTTCACGAACTGGGCGGCGGCGGCCGTGGCACCGTCGATCAGGACGGAGCCGCACAGCAGGCGCACGACGCCCTCGGCGCCGGGTGAACCGAGTTGGGCGGCGAACTCCGGTGCGCCGAACCAGCAGACCGCGTACAGCACCGCGCTGCTGGCCATCGAGATCGTCGTGACGGTCGGGGCGATGTCGCGCGGGTTGCCCGGCCAGCGCACCAGCGCGAGGCTCACGCCCAGCTCGTTGATGGACAGCACGGCGTTGAGCGCGACCAGGGCGACGGCGAAGGCGCCGAAGTCCTCCGGCACCAGGATGTGTGCCAGCAGGATGCCGGTCAGCACCGTCCCCACCCGGCCGATCACCGTGTTGAGGAAGCTCAGCCCCAGCGCCTTGCTGACCTTGCGTTCCGGTGCGACCGGTTCCTCGGTCGCGTCCGGGTCGATCGCTGTCACGCCTGGACCTCCGCGGGCTTGCGCGACAGGTAGTGGGTCACCGTGCTGGCGGCCAGCACGATCGTCAGGCCGTCCAGCGGTACCCGGAAGCGCAGCCGGGTGAAGAACACTGCCAGCAGCAGGACGTTCACGGCGATCGTGAGCACCAGCAGCTTCTCCGTGGGCCGCAGCGGCCATCGCCGGTAGAGCACCAGACGCAGCAGGGCCAGCAGCAGGATCGGGTAGTAGCTCACGGCGGACAGCAGGTTCTGTGCGGTACTGCCCTGGCTGGCGGTCGCCAGGTCGTCGCCGTAGGAGAAGTTGTTGGCCACCTTCTCCGCGTACAGCACGGCAGCCCGGCCCGGGTGCTGCTTGATCCACGCCAGCGCCTGGCCGGTGTAGAAGTGGTCGGCCTCGACCTCACCCAGTTGTGCGGCCTGGCGCTGGTAGACGGAGATGTCGGTGTCGGTGCCGCTGTCGGCGGTGGCGTTCGGGCTGTTGCCCAGGATCAGGTTGACACCGTCGTTCGTGGACACCGGGACGAACGCGTGCAGCTGTGCGGCGTTGCGCGCGCACCACGCGGCCGGCAGCACGGCCGTGGCCACCAGCAGGACGACGACGGTCCGCCAGGAGATCCGGCGGCTCGCGACCCGCTGGCGCCACGCCAGCCACGCGATGAGGCCGACGGCCGTGACGCCGAACGTCGGCACGGTCAGCATGAGCAGGCCACCGGACAGTCCGGCCAGCACGGCCATGCCGGTGCGGGACGGCCCGGACTCGGGCAGTGCCCGCATGGCCAGTTCGATGGTGAGCAGCAGCAGGAACAGCGCGGGCACCTGCGGGTACAGCGTGGTGGCCGTGTAGACCAGCAGCGGGTAGCACGCGACGACCAGCGCGGCCAGGGCACCGGTGGCGGGCGAGTGGACGCGGCGGCCCAGCAGGTAGGTGAACCACACCGAGCCGGTCAGCGCGAGCACGCCGATCATCCGCATGGCCAGCACGCTGCCACCGGTGGCCAGGTACACCGGCAGCAACAGGAACAGGTAGCCGGGCGGCCGGTACGCCGTGGGTTGGGTGCCGTCCAGGGTGAAGCCGTGGCCGTGCGCGAGGGAGCTGGTGATGCCGACGTAGACGTGTTCGTCGTAGAAGCGCAGTTCGCCGCCCAGCGTGATGGCGTAGCCGCCGGCGATGACGACGCTCAGGCCGAGCGCGACCAGCGTGATCGTCCTGGCGTGCAGGTTGAGCCAGGCAGCGATGCGGCCGGTCACCGGCTGTCTGTCGGGCAGTGTGGCGAGCGCCAGGTTCTCGGTCATGGCGTCCCTCTCAGCCTCGCGGGTTTCGCCGCCGCGGCCGCAGCGGCGCGCTTCTTCCGCGCCCGCGTGCTGATCCGGCCGACAATGGGGATGAACTGGTTCGGATCGTCCTTGATGGTGCGCCACAGGGCGCCCGCGATGCCGACGAGCATGAAGCACATGCCGGTGGCCATGATGAAGCCGAACGCGTCGTACGTGGCGTCGGCGACCATGATCACCGACAGGCTGGCGAGCATCGTCTGCGCGAGGTCGCGGATCACCGGGTCCCTGGCGACGCGGCGGATCTGCACGGCGGCGTAGGCGCCCGCGATGAGCACGAAGATCAGCGACGCGAGGCCGACGATGCCGGTCTCCACGAGGGTGCCCAGGTACTGGTTGTCCAGCGGGCCGTACTTGGCCGGCAGGTACGTGCCGAATCCCTTGCCCAGCCACGGGTGTTGCACGATCTGGATCTCGGCGCGCGCGTAGTCCTCCTGCCGGTGCTGGATGCTCGGGTCGCCGGACAGGTTGTTGAACAGGCTGAACAGCGTGCCGATCAGGCCGGGCACGAACAGCCGCATGACGATCGTGAACACGACGGTCGCGATGATCGTCTGCAGCTGCCGCTTGGCAGGCCACGTCGGCAGCAGCACCAGACCGGCGGCGAGCAGGCCGAGGATCGCCGAGCGGGACAGCGACACCATCGCGCCGATCGCGACGACGATCAGGCACAGCCACCACGGCCACACCCGCCGGGCGTGCTCCTTGGCGCGGAACGCGTAGTGCGCGGCCAGCGGCGCCGCGATCGCGCACACCACGCCGAACTCGATGGGGTGGCCCGCGGTGCCCGACGGGCGGCGGAAGATGGACCGTTCCAGCAGCGTCTCGACGTCGCCGACCTCGCGCAGCCCGGGAATGACCATGTAGCTGGTCGGGTCGACGCCGATGAAGAACTGGATCAGGCCGATCGCGGCGACGAACGTGCAGCCGTAGACGATGATCCGCAGCACCTTGTCGATGCGGTGCAGGCCGCGCACGGAGTCGACGGCGAAGATTCCGACGACCATCGCGGCCATGATGGTGATCACGCTGCGGTCGGTGGCGTTCAGCTCGTCGGACGGCAGGTAGCCGTAGGTGGCATAGCCGTAGGTGGCGAGTTGGGCAATGCCGAAGACGAACAGCGACGTGCGGACCAGGCTGCGGCCCTTGGACATGCCGACGGTGTTGACGAACTGGGCGCAGAACCACAGCAGGCCCAGCAGCATGCCGAGCAACATGCTGGGCGCGAGCGCGAGTGGGATCGCCGCGACCACGAGGTGCGAGGGCAGGATGAACAGGACGCCGCAGTAGACGCACAGCAGCGTGACGCCGTCGGCGCGCTGCTTGGGCCGCCGCAGGAACTGCGTGTCCGCGCCGGCGAGCGCGTCCCGCCGCGACCTGGTCGGCGAGCCCCCGCCCGGCCGGTTTCCTGCCGTGCCACCGCGCCGGCCACCGGTGTCGACCGCGGTCACGTGGCTCAGCCGGTTGACTTGTCGGGCGAGCGGTATTCCGCGCGCGGCCAGTCGTGGTTGTTGTTGGTCGAGCCCTTCGTGCCGTTGTTGCCGTTGCCGTTGTTGGTGCCGTTGTTGGTGCCCGGCACCGGGGCGGGGTGGACACGCGGCTTGGCCGGGTGCGGCTTGTGCACGGGCATCGGCATCGGGCCGGGACCGTACGGCTCGCGGCGCCCCGCGGAGCTGACCTGCGGGTGCGGTGCGGGCCGCGGACCGGTGGCGCGGACCGGCTGCGGCAGCTGGCGCGGCGGCGGAGCGGGCCGCATCTTGTGCGTGACCTCCGCGTGGTCGTCATCGTCGTCGTCGAGGTCGTCGTACCGATCGTCGTCGAGGTCGGTCACCCTGGCCTGCTCGGTCCTGCGGCGCCGCCTGCTGGTCATGACGCTGTCGACGGCGAAGGCGGCCGCGATGCTGACGACCAGTCCCAGCGCCAGGGCGACACCACCGGCCTTGACCTTGCCGCCGATCTTCGTGGTGGCCGGAGTGGGTGCGACCACGACCTGGGTGACGATGTACGTGCTGGCGGGGGCGTCGAGGTCCTTCTGGCGCTGGTTCAGCTCGTTCTTGGCGAAGTTCAGTGCGAGGCTCACCGTCTTCTGCGCCTGCGCCTTGGAGGGGGCGTCGGCGATGATCACGACGAACGGGCCACCGGTCTCGCCGTCACCGGCCTGGAAGGTGTCCACGCCGCCCTGCTGGCCGATCTGCTGCTGCACGGTCGGGCTGGACAGGCTCTGGATGAGCAGCTGGGTGGTGATGGTGAGGCTGCCCTCGAAGTCGAGCAGCGGGTTGCCGGGCCCGGTGGCGTCCTTCGGGTTGACCTGCGTGACACCACCGGAGGGCGGCGCGGTCAGCACGAGGGTGCCGGTGGACTCGTACTGGGTCGGCACGGACAGGAAGACGGCACCGCCCAGCCCCAGGGACACCACCAGGATGGGCACCGAGACGTACCAACGACGAAGGAGGACGCCCATCGTCTTCCAGAAATCCATGGCTCCTCCGATTGGGTGGTCTCGCCCCGGCACGGTTCCGACGTGTCGTCCCCGGGTGTTTGCTCAGGCGACCAACACGGCGGACACACCACCTGCGTCTGTGCAATCGAATGCGCGGCCGAGACGTTACGTAACCGGCCGGTTCTGGGTGACGGATGTAGGGTGCGCCACGTGCGCCTCGGATTCGCCTGCGCCTGGGACCCCCGCCCGCAACCCACGTGGTCTTACACACCGTGGCACCTGCGCGACGCGCTGCGCACGAAAACGGACGTCGTCGACATCGGCATGAGCTATCCGAAACACGTGCGCCTGCCCCTGAAAGCCCTGCACGCGCGCCGCGTCGACGGCCAGTGGGTGTCGATGTGGAAGCACTCGGCGCTGGCCCGCCGCTACGCGGTGCACACACTGCGAGCGGGCGACCGGGCCGCGCACTGCGACGTGGTCGTCCAGATCCAGGACCTGGCGCCGCTGGCGACGCCGAACCTGATCCTGCAGGATCTCAGTTACGACGTGTTACTGGACGAAATGGACAGACACGGCACGCTGGTCCACTTCCCGTCACTGCGCCGTTCGGACGCCGAACGCCTCCGCGACCGCCAACACAGGATCTACGACCAGGCAGCGGGCGTGCTGGCGATGAGCCACTGGTTCGCCGACCATCTGGTGCGTGTGTCCGGCCTCCCGAGGTCGAAGGTGCACGTGGTCCATCCGGGCGCGTCGGCGGCACTGGCCACTTCGGACGGTGAGCGAAGGATCACACCGGGTCCTCGCACCCGACTGCTGTTCGTCGGCAAGGACTTCGTCACGAAATCCGGTGGCCAGGTACTGGCAGCGCTGGAGTTGCTGCGCAAGGACGCGGACATCACGTTGACGGTGGTGGGCCCGAAGGAGTGGCCACTGCCGGGCGAGCCACCGGCGGGAGTGCGTTTCCTGGGCCGGATTCCGATCGACGAGGTTCGCGACCTGTACGCCGAACACGACCTGTTCGTGATGCCGTCCAAGTTCGAAGGTTTCGGCATAGCCCTGGTCGAGGCCCTGTCCCACGGCCTGCCCTGCGTCGCGAGAAACGCCTTCGCCATGCCGGAAATCGTCCGCCCCGGGGACAACGGCGACCTGGTGACCACCGATGAACCGACGGAGCTGGCGGAGATCATCAGCCGCCTGCTCCCGGACGACGCACTGTTCGAACGGGTTGCCCGACAGGCAACGGCGGTCCGCGAGCACTACTCCTGGACGAGGGCGGCGAACGACGTACTGGCCGCGGCGAACGACGTGGCGAACACCTGACCGACAGCCCGCCGCGGCTTCACCCCCGAAACCAGGCCCCCTTCACCACGGGCCCGCTCGCCAACGCCTTTCCCAACGACACCCCGGCCAACCCCCGCTCGCCCAACCCGCCCACGACCCGCCGCGCCAGCTCCCCCCGGTCGAACGTCGGCGCGGGCCCGTCATCCACGCCGTCGAACGCGTCCGCGTACCCGTCGTGCATCAACACCACCGACCCGGCGCGAACCGAGGATGCCCGCGCGGCGATCTCGTCGACCGGGTCGTCCTGCCAGTCCGCGATCTCGTTGCTCCACACCACGGTCGTCATCCCGGTCGACCGGGTGGCCAGCCACGTCGCCGGCCGCTGTGCCCCGTACGGCGGCCGGAACCAGCGCACGGCCCGCCCGGCCAGGTCCTCCAACTCCCGGCGCCCGTCGCGGGTCCGCCGCCGTACCGCGGCCGCCGGCATCGTGGTCAACCGGACGTGGTCGACGCCGTGCAGGGCGATCTCGTGGCCGGCGGCGATCACCTCGTCCAGCAGACCACGATGCTTGCGGGCCCGGCCGACCAACACGAAGAACGTCGCCGTGCACCCGGCGTCGGCCAGCGCCGCCAGGATCTTGTCCGTGCCGCCCGGTTGTGGCCCGTCGTCGTACGTCAGCACCACCGAGTCCGACCGGACCGACCGCACGGAACCGACCGGAGCCGTCAACGGCATGACCACGCTACGTATCGACATGACCGCCATCGTGCCTCACACGCTGTAACACCGACAGCCCGCCACCCGATCAGTCCCACGCGAAGCCCGTCGTCCACAGTCAGGTCAGCACATGAGTGAACCGACGGTGTCCATCGTGATCGTGTCCTACAACGCAGTGGACGAACTCACGAGCACCCTCGCCGCCATCACCGGCCTCGCCGCACCACGCACGTCGCACGAGATCCTGGTCACCGACAACGGATCGACCGACGGCGCCGCCGATGCGGCCGAGGAGTTGCTCGGCGCTGCCGCGGTGCGCAGGCTCGGCCGCAACACCGGGTTCGGCCATGCCGTGAACCGCACCGTGGAACGCGCCCGCGGTGATTACGTGCTGCTGCTCAACTCCGACGCTCGACCCCGGCCGGGCGCGATCGACGCGCTCGTCGACCACCTCCGCCGTCGCCCGGCCGACGGGATCGTCGGCGGCCGCTCCGTGAACGTCCAGGGTCGTCTGGACCCGCGCAGCTGCTTCGGCCGGATCACCCCGTGGAGTCTCACGTCGTGGGCGATCGGCCTGTCCAGCGTGGCCCGCAACAACCGGTGGCTGGACCCGGAGTCGCTGGGCGACTGGAAACGGGACAGCGTCCGCCACGTGGACGTGATCAGCGGCGGCTGGCTGCTCACCACCCGCGCGACGTGGAACCTGTTGGGCGGCTTCGACGAGACGTACCTGATCTACGGCGAGGACCAGGACCTGTGCCTGCGCGCCGCGCGGGCCGGTTTCCGCCCGTCGATCACACCGGACGCCGAGGTCGTGCACAACGTGGGCGCGTCGTCGAGCAGCCGGGTCGACCGGGACGTCCTCGTCCTCACCGGCCGGGCCACGGTCATCCGACTCCACCTGAACGGGTGGCGCCGTTACGGTCTGGCCGCGATGCGGTTCGGTGTCGCGCTCCGGGCGCTCGCCGAACCCGGCCAGGGCCGCTGGACGCAGGTCTGGCGGCGCAGAGCCGAATGGCAGTCCGGCTGGCAACCCGGCGCGACGCTCCCGGTCCGGGTGCCGGCATGACCGGCCCACGCGATATGACCACGGTCCGCCCGCTGGCGAGCGTCGTCGTTCCCGCGCACAACGAACAGGCCGTGATCGGCCGGTGCCTGCGCGCCCTGGCCGACGGCACCCGCGACGGCGAACTGGACGTGATCGTCGTGGCCAACGGCTGCGTCGACGACACCGCCGCCGCCGCGAAGGCCGAAGGCGCCACCGTCATCGAGACGCCGATCGGCGGCAAGGCCAACGCGATCCGGCTCGGCGACGAGCGCTGCACCACGTTCCCCCGCCTCTATCTCGACGCGGACAGCGAACTGACGGGCACCGCCGTCCGGGCGATGGTCACCGCCCTCGCCGGGTCGGGCGCGCAGGCGTGCTCACCGACGGCCCGGTTCGACCTGACCGGCTCGTCCTGGCCGGTCCGCGGCTTCCACCGCGCCCTGTGGGCCCTGCTGGAGGGCCGGCAGAGCCTGTCCGGCGCCGGCGCGTACATGCTCGACGAACGCGGTCACGCCCGGGTGTTCCCGATGCCGGACGTCATCGCCGACGACGGCTGGGTGCAC